>NZ_KV788485.1:0-29082 GCF_001807295.1 Corynebacterium sp. HMSC06C06 | reverse complement strand
ACTCCGTGACCAAAAACTCCATAGACATCACAAGGCCACGCTAGAACCGCGCTAACGAGTCCTTACTGTCTAGTCTGCTGGCCAAGCAAAGAGCACTTCCCGCGTCTGGACATCCGCCTTAACCAGGGAAACAGTGACCTGACCGCCCGTCTCTGGGTTGCCCACCGCCTCCGCAAACACCGGCGGCTGGGTCACAAAGAGTCGGGCCTTCTCACGCTTGGCCCCGCCTTGCACCACGATGGCCTCGAAGTTGCTACCCACCCACGGCGCCAGCACCGTCGCTTCGGTCAAGTTGAGCCATGCCTTGTCCACCTGGGAAGCCAAGCGGGACGTGCTGCTCATTGTCTCCACTAAGTCACCTGCTCGCGCACTGACCCACTCCGGAACCTCTTGTTCATTGGCAAGCGCCAAGCACACCTCAGTGGCAAAGCGATCGGCCAGACGGCGCAGCGGCGCCGTCACGTGGGCATAGTATCCACCGATTCCAGCGTGGACCTCCGCCGCACCGTCCTGCAGCCACACGTAGCCCGCACCGCGCAACAAGCGCTGCGCCTCGCGCATCGCGGCCATGCCACGCAGCGAATCGGCGTCGAGGCCCTGCAGGAACTCGGTAATCGAGCCTTCGCCAAGCGCAAAGCCCAATTGCTCAACCTCGCTGCGGAACTCCTCCTCCGCCTCCCGGGTTGCGGCAGGCAACGTGCGCAGCAGCCCAATCCCCTTCGACTCCATCAGCTGGCCCGCGCACATGCCGGTGAGCAGTGAAATCTCCGAGTTGTAGTCCATCACCTCGTAGCGCGGCTCGATGACCAGCTCATAGCGGTGCTGACCGTCCTCCTCAAATTCCTCCACACTTTGGGAAGGCACACGGAGGTTAATCGCCTCTCGGTGCAGCGAAGACGCCTGGCGCAGCTTGCCCACCTGCGGCAAAAGCGCAATCGAGGAATGCAGGCGGCCTGCCGCAAGATCCTCGTGCACCCCCTCGTAGTCCAATCGCGCCCGCGAGCGCACCAGCGCGCGCTCCACGGCGAAGTCCTCGACCTCACCCGCCGAGTCAAGGTCGATAGTCCAGAGAACGGCGGGACGGTCGACGTCGGCAAGCAGCGATGCCTTGTCCTCCGAAAGCTGCGGCGGGTGCAGGCGCGCCGGCTCGTCCGGCAGGTAGATGGTCTGCCCGCGACGGAAGGTCTCATCCTCCAGGGCGCTGCCGGGCTCGACGAACGCGGCGACGTCGGCAATGGCGTAAAAGACCCGGTAGCCCCCGTTACGAGCCTCTATGCACACCGCCTGGTCCAAGTCCATGGACCCCTTTGGATCGATGGTCACCAGCGGGATATCGCGAGCGTCGCGGCGCTGCGTGACATAGCGATCCTGCGCAGCCTGGGCCTCATCGAGAACCTCTTGGCTGAAGTCGGTGGGAACAGAGAACTCCTCGGCAATCATGCGAAAGTTTAAAGGAGCTGCATAAAGCTTCATGCCGCCCCATTGTTCCAGAAAAGTGGGCGAATGAGTCGACCTATAAGCCGGATTCTGTCTTCCCGCACACATGTTGCGTGCGGCGGTGAACATCCATCTAGACCAACCGTTGCCAGTTGGTTCAAGCAGCTACCTTCAGGCTAAAGCGAGCAGCCTTCAAACGCCTGATCAAGCCCGCAGTGTGCCGGCCATGATGCCTTGCTCCCAGTGGGGTTTACCCAGCCACCGCCATCACTGACGGTGCTGGTGAGCTCTTAACTCACCGTTTCACCCTTACCTCACGGATCTTCGTACGACGCGGCGTAGCGAAGTCGTTCGGCGGTCTACTTTCTGTTGCACTTGCCCGCGGGTCGCCCCGGGTTGCCGTTAGCAACCACTGTGCTCTGTGGAGTCCGGACTTTCCTCGTCCCCCGCCTTGCCCCTCGTGGAGGTTGGTTCGGAAAGGACGCGTTCACCCGGTCGGCTCATTCGCGCGTTACAGTCTAGCCCAGAGCCCGCAAATGCCCCACATCGTTGAAGCCGCGCAGCATAGAGCCGCCGTCCCAGAATTCCGCAATGCTTATCGACGCCAAGTCCAAGAACAAGCGATTAAACGTCACCGCTCCTGCGTCCAAGCTTTGGCGGATAAACGACTTGATGGGGTTGACGTGGGAGACCACGACCACGGTCTTGCCCGCGTACTTTTCCTGCAACTCCTGGCGGGTCTTGCGCACGCGGCGGTGAACCTGCTGCAAGGACTCGCCGCCGGGGCAGGCCACGGAAGGATCCTCGAGCCACTGGCTGTGCAGCTCCTCGTCCGTGGCATGCGCTTGCGCGAAAGTCTTGCCCTCCCAGAGACCAAAGTCGACTTCGATAAGACCCTCGACTGTCTCAATGCTCAACTTTTCGCCCTCGGTACCGTCGGGATGAGCGGGGCGCACGCTGGCCGCGATGGCTTGGGCGGTCTGCTGGCAGCGCTTGAGCGGCGAGCAGACGATGGCGTCGACCTGTGTCTCGGCGAGTGCCTGCGCGGCTGCGAGCGCCTGCTTCTTGCCCAGCTCGGTCAGCTCTGGGTCAGCATGGCCGGAGTACTGCTTGGCAGCGGACATCTCGGTCTGGCCGTGGCGCACGAGGATAAAGCGCGTGACTGGGCCTTGCTCGGTCATCCAGTCGCTGGGCTGCGGCGCTGCGGTATCTGCCGCGGGCTCGGTGGCGCTGTTGGGGCTGTCTGCGGTCTCTTCCCCCGCGCCCACGATTCCCACCGGGGCACCCGCAGCGGCAGCATCCATCGCCACGTTGGACAGGGCGTCGGCAGCCTTGTTTTTGGCACGCGGCACCCAGGTCAGCGTGAAGCTGCCAATCTGGTCGATGAGTTTGCGTGCCTCCAACGCCAAGGCCTGCATGTCGGGGTGCTTGATCTTCCAGCGCCCATTCATCTGCTCGACCACGAGCTTGGAGTCCATGTAGAAGTCGACATCGTCCGCGCCCATCTCCACGGCGGCCTCCAAACCGCGCAGCAAGCCGTGATACTCAGCCACGTTGTTGGTGGACTTTGTGCCCACCACATACGCGATTTCCCGCAGCAGCTGCTTGCGGTCAGCGGAGTAGACAGCCGTGCCAGAGCCCGCGATGCCCGGGTTGCCACGGGAGCCACCGTCAGCAAAAATAACCAGCTTCATTAGGCAGGACGCACCAAGAAGGAGCCGCAGTCGCTGCACTGCGGGAGGACGTCGGCAGGCGCATTGCGCACGGCGTTTTGCTCAGCCGGCGGCAACACGATGAAGCAACCGCCGCAGGCGCGGCCTTTGAACGCGGCAGCGCCCACACCGTTCTCGTGGCGCACGGTGTCGTAGTCTGCGAGGACGTCGGCAGGCAGCTGCGCGCGCAGCTCACCGATGCGGATGGCCGGGTCCGGCTGCTTCGCGGCGGCGTCGTTAGCGGCCTCCGCGGCACGTGCGAGAACCTCCAGCTGACGCTGCGACTCGTCCACGCGCGCACCGTGTACGTCACGGTTGGAACGCAGGGCGTGAATCTCGTTGTGGGCTTCCTGCAGCTCACTCATCAGATCCGCAATGCGGGACTTCGCAGCGTACAGGTCATGCTCCAGGTCCTTGCGGCGCTCCGGATCGACCTCGGCGCCCAGCTGGGCCTTGTCGTCGCGCTCGCGCTGACGCAGCTTGCGCTCATCGGCCTGGATACGCAGGATTTCCAGCTCCATGTCGTCGACTGCGAGCTGGGCGGAACCGGCGGCGTCGACAAGCCGCTTGTGCTTTGCTTGAGCCTGCTCGTACTCCTGCTGTTCTGGGACGACCTTCTCGCCGCCCACGCCTTGGGAGCGCTCCAGGTTAGCAAGTTCCAGTAGGACAGGCTGCAGTTGCTGTGTCAGTTTCATTTAGTTCTCCTTTGGCTGCTCATGATTTTCCCCATGCGCAGAGATAGTCCATGGGTCGGTGCGCAGCTCGATGATTTCAGTATCCACCTTTAATGCTTCCACCACGATATCGCGCGCCTGCGAGGTCCACGGAAACTCGCTGGCCCAGTGGGCCGTATCGATGACGGCAGGCCCCCCGGCGCGTAGGTGCTCGTCCACGGGGTGGTGGCGCAGATCCGAGGTGACATAGACGTCCACGCCCAGCTCGCGCGCGGTGTCCAAGAACGAATCCCCGGAACCGCTGGATACGGCAACTCGCTTGACGACACCCTCCGGGTCACCCGCCGCGCGAATCCCCCAGGCGGTTTCCGGCAGCGCGTTCGCCACCTGCTGTGTGAACTCGCGCAGGGTCAATGGCTCGGGCAGCTCGCCGATGCGGCCAAGACCCAGCGCATCCGCGGGAACCTCGCCGTCAAAGCGCTCGTGCGGCACGACGGGGCGGCCTGGCTCGATTCCCACCAGCTCCGCGAGCTTGTCATTGACGCCGGGGCGCGCCTTGTCCGCATTGGTGTGCGCAGCAAACAGCGCAACGCCGCCCTTGAGCAGGGTGTGGATGACCTTGCCTTTGGGGGTATCAGCCGCCACGGAGGTCACTCCGCGCAAAAGAAGCGGGTGGTGAACAACGAGCATCTGCGCCCCGCTGGCAACGGCCTGCTCCGCGACAGACTGGGTGCAGTCCAAGGCGAAGGCGACTTTGGTAACGGAATCGTCCGGGTCGCCGCAAATGAGACCGACCGCATCCCAGCTCTCAGCCAAGTGCGGTGGATATGCCTCTTCAAGGACGCTGCGGACCTCGCCAACGGTAGTGGAAGTGTGGGCCATAATGGGCCTCCTTCGTGCTTGTATCACTTTGTTTTTCGCTCTCTGCGCGCTGCTGCACTATCCTAGCTTTCGTTCAGAAATCGTTCTATTTGCTCTAAGGTCGTAGCCTGATGACTTCTGAGGAAAATCCCTCCGCATTGCACCTCGTGTTTGTATGCACGGGCAATATTTGCCGCTCCCCCATGGCGGAAATCATCGTTCGCGATGCCATGGAGAACGACATGCTCGACCTCATCGCACGCACGTCCTCCTGCGGCCTTGGCGGCTGGCACGTGGGCCAGGGCGCTGACGAGCGCGCCATCGCCGAGCTGCGCAGCGGCGGCCACGACGGCGCAACGCACCGCGCGGCACAGCTGGGCCCCGAGCACATGGATGCGGACCTTTTCATTGCAATGGACTCCGGCCACCGCGATGCCCTCATCGAGCGCGGCATCGACCCAGAGCGTGTGCGCTTGATGCGCAGCTTCGACCCGAACGCCGAGGACCAGAACATCGAGGATCCTTATTACGGAACCGCCGAGGACTTCGCGCGCACCCGCAAGGAAATCGAAGCCGCCGTCCCTGGCCTGCTGGATTGGATTCGCCAAGAGCGGGTCTAGGATAAAGGGCATGCTGAAGACGTTCCTCAAGCCTGGATGGGTACTGCTGCTCATCTTTGTTGTTGCCTTCTCCTACTTTGCGTTCACGGTTCTAGCGCCGTGGCAGCTAGGCAAGGATGACCAGATTGTGGAGCGCAATCACCTCATTGCGGAGGCCTACGAGGCGGATCCGCGCCCGCTTGATGAGGTGGTGACTAAGGACGGCGCCATCAAGGACGACGAGTGGTCCCGCGCCACGCTCACCGGCCACTACCTCGCCGACGACGAGGTGCTGCTGCGTTTGCGCCCAGTCTCCTCGGGTGCGGTGTACCAGTCCTTGGTCCCGTTCCAGACAGATTCCGGCCTCACGATGTTAGTCAATCGCGGATGGATTGCCGCAGGCGAAGGCAACACCGTTCCGGAGATTCCCCCGGCTCCCACTGAGGACGTCACCATCACGGGCATGATCCGCGCCGACGAGCCGCAGCACTCTTCCGCACCGATTAACCAGGAGGGCTACCAGCAGGTCTACTCCATTCATACGGAGGAAGTCGCTTCGCTCACGAATACGAAGCTGGGCAAGGACTACATCCAGCTCTCCCCAGAGCAGCCGGGCGAGTTGACCGCGCTGGAGGTCCCGCAGCTCGACCGCGGTAACCACCTTTCCTACGGCTACCAGTGGATTGCCTTCGGCATCATGGCGCCGCTGGGCTTGGGTTACTTCGTATGGTCTGAGCTCCGCGAGCGCCGCCGCGCCCGCGAGGAGGAGGCGGCTTTGCACGCCCCGCTTGACGACGCCTCCCCTTTCGAGCCTCTCCAATCCCCCGCCGGGTCGGCCCCTGCTCCGGCGCCTTCTGCCGAGGTCCCTTCTGCTGCGGCCCAGGCAGCCCCTCAATCACGCCGCACGCGCTCCCGCTACGGCGACTCGAAGCCAGACTTCTATGAGAAGATTCGCGAACGCGGCCAAGAGCGCTTTTAAGCCGTACACTGTCCTAGAGTTGATCGCGTGAATATCTTTCTCGATGTCGACGGCACTTTGGTCAACTCTTTTCCGGGGATTTCCCGCTGTGCGCAGCTAACTTTTGCCGACTTGGGCTACCCCGTTCCCACGCTCGAGCAGCTGCATTCTTTTCCCGGCCCGCCGCTGGAGATAACACTTGGGCTGTTCGGTATGAAGGCTGAGGACATCCCACGCGCGGTGGCGACTTTCCGAGGCTACTACCACGACTTTGGTTGGCAGGAAGCGGAGCTCTTCCCTGGCTGGGCCGAGGCACTGCCTCGGTGGAAGGCAGCTGGGCACACCATTTGCACGGCCACGAGCAAAGACGAGGACATGGCGCGGCAGATGCTCACACACCTTGGGGTCGCAGACAACTTCGACTTCATTGGCGGTGCCGACGACGCCACCGGCTCCCGCCCCACCAAGCGCCACGTCATCGAGTGGGTGCTCGACTCGATGAACCTGCGTGGCCACGAGGAACGAATCCTAATGGTGGGCGACCGCCACCACGACGTCGAGGGCGCGCGTCCACTGGGCATCCGCACTGCTCTCGTAGCTTGGGGCCACGGCAGCCAGGCCGAGTTCGACGACGCCGACTTCTTCGTCAGCTCCGTCGAGGACATCGACGCGCTGCTCGCTGCGTTCTAGCGCCGCTGCAGTTTTGGGCCGCGGAACGGTGGGGTCGGCGGCCAAACGTGCACAACTGACAACGAAGCCCACCGGTTCTGCTCTGGACGCGGCTTCCTCGTCAGTTACGCAGATCAAACGGGGGCTAAGTAGCAAAACGAAAAGTCCCGCGACACCGATAGGAACGATGTCGCGAGACTTCACAATTGTGCGGCCTGAGGGGATCGAACCCCCGACCTACTGGGTGTAAACCAGTTGCTCTTCCAGCTGAGCTAAAGCCGCAGTGCGCTTTGACGCTTGCACAAGGTTAGCCCATTCAAGCGCCAAGCTACAAATCCGCAGGTTATTACTACTTCTTGGTGTTTCCGCGGGCAACAAGACAGGAACCTTGCCATTCGCCCAAACGCTCTGCTTTGGTCTGCACCAAACCAGCCAATTGGGCTGATTCAGAGATCTCACCTGGAGCGAGGTTGCCCGGCTTGCCCGCACCTGGGGTCAGCAGCCACACTCGGCCGGCGTCGCCAAGCGGGCGGGAGGCGTCAACGAGCCCGTCGACAAGGTCGCCATCCTCGGCTCGCCACCAGAGAAGCACGACGTCGCAAAGCTCGTCGCTCTCCTCCTCGAGAAAGTCCTCGCCGAGAACGTCCTCAATAGATTCGGAGATGCTGGCATCACAGTCCTCATCCCATCCCAATTCAAGGGCGATCTGCCCTTCACGGATGCCGAGTTTGCTGACTGCATCAGCCACTACTTGATTCCTTCCTTTTTCTGGCATGGAAAAGATCATAACGCCTTCTGCCCCACTTTTCGCGATTGCACTGCAGATTTACCGCACAATCACCTTTTGCAAAGTTCGCAAATAATCGACTTCACCGGCAGTGAAGCTGCCTATGCCCCCTTCACACACACAGATGATCGGGGGAGGCGTATTCTGGTATGCAAACTGTGTAAATCCAATCTAGGAGGTTTAAATGGCTGACCAGGACGCCGTAAAGGGTGACTCCAACTTCCCGATCGTCCGTGACGGAGTTGCTTCATACCTGCATGACAGCGATCCCGAGGAAACCCGCGAGTGGATGGACTCACTCGATGGCCTGCTGGATAACTCCGATCCAGAGCGCGCCCGCTACCTGATGCTCCGCCTGCTGGAGCGCGCGACCGCGAAACGCGTCCCTCTGCCTTCCTTGACCTCCACCGACTTTGTCAACACCATTCCAACCAATTTGGAGCCGGAATTCCCTGGCGACGAGGAACTCGAAAAGCGCTACCGCCGCTGGATCCGCTGGAACGCGGCCATCATGGTGCACCGCGCACAACGCCCAGGCATCGGCGTCGGCGGTCATATCTCCACCTACGCTGGTGCGGCCCCGCTCTACGAGGTCGGCCTGAACCACTTCTTCAAGGGCAAGGATGATCCGTCTGGCGGTGACCAGATCTTCTTCCAGGGCCACGCCTCCCCGGGCATGTACGCCCGTGCCTTCATGGAAGGCCGCCTGAGTGAGGAAGACCTAGACGGCTTCCGCCAGGAGGTTTCCCGCGGCGAGGGCAAGGGCCTACCTTCCTACCCGCACCCGCGTCTGATGCCTGATTTCTGGGAATTCCCAACCGTTTCCATGGGCATCGGCCCGATGAACGCTATCTACCAGGCACGCTTTAACAAGTACCTGGAGACCCGCGGCATCAAGGACACCTCCGAGCAGCACGTCTGGGCCTTCCTGGGTGACGGCGAGATGGACGAGCCAGAGTCCCGCGGCCTCCTGCAGACCGCTGCCCTCTACGAGCTGGACAACCTGACCTTCGTCATTAACTGCAACTTGCAGCGTCTCGACGGCCCGGTTCGCGGTAACACTCAGATCATTCAGGAGCTGGAGTCCTTCTTCCGCGGTGCTGGCTGGAACGTCATCAAGGTCATCTGGGGCCGCGGCTGGGACAGGCTGCTCAATGCCGACAAGGACGGCGCCCTAGTCAACATCATGAACACCACTTCTGATGGTGACTACCAGACCTTCAAGGCTAACGACGGCGCGTATGTCCGCGAGCACTTCTTCGGCCGCGACGAACGCACCCTCAAGCTGGTTGAGGACCTCTCCGACGATGAGATTTGGGCACTGCGCCGCGGTGGCCACGACTACCGCAAGATCTACGCTGCGTATGCGAAGGCCTTGGATAACAAGGGTACTGGCAAGCCGACCGTCATCTTGGCCCACACCATTAAGGGCTACGGCTTGGGCCACAACTTCGAGGGCCGCAACGCTACCCACCAGATGAAGAAGCTGACGCTGGAAGACCTCAAGCTCTTCCGCGACAAGCAGGGTATCCCGCTCGAGGACGAGGTCCTGGAGAAGGATCCGTACCAGCCGCCTTACTACCACCCGGGTAACGATGCACCGGAGATCAAGTACATGCTGGAGCGTCGTAAAGAACTCGGCGGCTTCCTGCCGGAGCGCCGTGAGAAATTCACTCCGCTGGTCACCCCGGACATCGATAAGCTGCGCTCCGTGCGTAAGGGCTCGGGCAAGCAGAACGTGGCTACCACCATGGCGCTTGTGCGTACCTTCAAGGAGCTCATGCGTGACAAGGAGCTGGGTAAGCGCATCGTGCCGATTATCCCGGATGAGGCTCGTACCTTCGGTATGGACTCTTGGTTCCCGACTCTGAAGATTTGGAACCCGCGTGGCCAGAACTACGTGCCGGTGGACAACGACCTGATGCTGTCTTACCGCGAGGCTACCGACGGCCAGATCATGCACGAGGGCATCTCCGAGGCAGGCGCGACTGCGTCCTTCACCGCGGCCGCAACTTCTTATGCAACTCACGGCGAAGCGATGATTCCGCTGTACATCTTCTATTCGATGTTCGGCTTCCAGCGCACCGGCGACTCCTTCTGGGCTGCCGGCGACCAGCTAGGCCGCGGCTTCATCATCGGTGCAACTGCTGGCCGCACCACCCTGACCGGTGAGGGCCTGCAGCACATGGACGGTCACTCCCCGGTTCTGGCTTCCACGAACCCTGCCGTCATCAGCTACGACCCAGCCTTCGGCTACGAGGTGGCTCACCTGATTCACCGCGGTATCAACCGCATGTACGGCGAGAACTCCGAGGCAGTCATGTACTACCTGACCGTGTACAACGAGCCAGTTAGCCAGCCTGCTGAGCCGGAGAACCTCGACGTCGACGGTCTGCACAAGGGTATCTACCACTACAACACCGCTGAGGGCGGCTCCATCCCTGCCAACATCCTGGCTTCCGGTGTGGGTGTGCACGAGGCGCTGCGTGCACAGAAGATCCTGGCTGACGACTACGACGTCAAGGCTTCCCTGTTCTCTGTCACCTCCTGGATTGAGCTGGCTCGCGACGGCGCGCGCCGCAACAAGGAGGCGCTGCAGAAGGGCGTTGAGCCGACCGAGGCGTTTGCCACCAAGCAGCTCAAGGGCTTCGACGGCCCGTTCGTTGGTGTCTCCGACTTCACCACGGACCTGCAGGAGCAGATTCGTCCTTACGTTCCGGGTACCTACATCGTGCTGGGCGCGGACGGCTTTGGCTTCTCCGATACCCGTGAGGGTGCTCGTCGCTACTTCAACATCGACGCTGAGTCCATCGTCGTAGCAACCCTTGAGGGTCTGGCACGCGAGGGCAAGGTGGAGCGTTCCGTCGTCGAGGAAGCAGCTGCCAAGCTGAAGCTCGATGACCCTACCGCCACCGAGTCCACCTCCAGCGACGAGGAGTAATAACTCGCTCTAGGACGGTTTAGGCCGCTCCTCGGTTGCCCGCTTAGCAGGACGCCGAGGGGCGGTCTTCTCGTTTTGCGGTGCGGCCGGAGCACAGAAAGGCACAGAAGGGCGCAGAAGGGCGCAGGCTTGCCGTACAACGAGCTCGCTGGCCGACCGGCCAACCGGTCCCATTGGTTGGGTCCCCTACTAAGGGTAGTTTTACGAGTAGCCGGTTCCGGGCAGAAGCCGCTAGTGGTCCCTTTACCCCACAAAGGGACCAAACGAATGGGACCAAACCAGCCGGAGGCTCTGGGAAACAAGCGGAGGCGCGCGGTGGTCGGCAAAGGGTCGGTAAAGGGCCGGCAAAGGGCCGGCAAAGGGCCGGCAAAGGGCCGGCGGCCGCGGCAACGCTAGTCCACCAACGGAACCAAGAGGCGACCAAGCGCCTCCGAGATGGCCTCGGGCTCCTCGAGGATGACCATGTGGCCTGCGCCGTCCACCTCAGTCAGCCGGGCGGCCGGCCAGTGCTCCAAGATGACGTCCGACTGGCTGCGCGGGGTTACGATGTCGGCTGAACCCACGATGACCTCGCCTCGCAGGCGGGCCAGACGGTCGGCGGCAGCATACTCGGAGTGGTCGAGAAGGTCGTCAAAGAAGCCCGTGTAACTGGACAGCGGCGTGTCCATCAGCATGGCCACGTGGAACTGCAGCTTCTCCATCTGCGGAAAACCCGCCAGCAAAGCAGCAAACAGCGGCGCAACCCACTGCGCGACCTCAAAGCGGATGCGGTCCATCCGCCTCGGCAGCCGCATGCACGCGTTATACAAACTGCCCAGCGCCTTCGACTCGAGAATCTGCGCCACACCCTTCGCCGCAAAGCGGCGCATCGACGTCGCAATTAACAGCGCCGAGTCAACGCGCTGGTACACCTCGTCCGGCGCGCGGCGAATCACATTGAGCGCCACCATTCCGCCCAAAGAGTGCCCCACGACCACGAGCTTGCCACGGGAGGCGCGCTTGGAAAGGACAGCGAGGACGTCGTCAGCCGCGGCGTCCACCGTGCACTGCGCGGGGGTGACTTCGGTGGAAAGGCCGTGGCCGCGGATGTCGACAAGCAGGCAGCGTACCTCTGGGAAATGCCGGCGAATGTAGTCCACCTGGCTGTAGTAGGACTCCGCGGACAGGCAGTAGCCGTGGATGAACACCACAGTGATGTCCGCGTCCTGCGGGCCGACCTCGTACCACGCGATGTCCAGGCCATCGTTGCGCACGGTGCCCAAGGAATCGATTCCAGTCAGCCCGGGCTCGTCCGTGTGATTGTGCAAGGACTCGTAGATGAGGTGCTGTTCGTTGCGATGCGTCGGCCGCAAACGGCGCGCCCAACTGTGCGCAATCGTCCTTGCTCGAGCCCTATAAATCATGACCTTCCCATAATAGCCGCACCTACTGATATGACCCTATTAGACTGGACCGCATGGCAAACGACCTCTCCGCGCAATTGCAAGCCCGCTTCAACCAGACTCCGCATAAGGAGGAGACCGCAGAAGACACCTACAGCGAAATCACCGCGCTGATTACCAAGGTCACCGGCAGCGCGGAAGGCTTGGAGCGCGACGCCAAGCTCGCCGACTTAGGCGTGGAATCGCTTGAGCGCATCGAGCTGGCCGTGCGAGCCGAGGAGCGCTTCAAGGTGCGCTTCGATGAGAAGACAATGCTAGGCATCGAAACCATCGGCCAAGTTGCCGAATACGTGGACAAGCACTTGGAGGAGCAGAAGTGATTTCTTACCTTTCCGATATGGACGGCGTCCTCATCAAAGAGGGCGAGATGATTCCCGGCGCGGACAAGTTCATCCAGTCCCTGTATGACAACGACATCGAGTTCATGGTCCTCACCAACAACTCCATGTCCACCCCGCGCGACCTATCCGCTCGCCTCAAAAACACGGGCCTCGACATCCCCGCGGAGCGCATTTGGACCTCCGCCACGGCCACTGCCGCTTTCCTCACCACCCAAGCGGGCGAGAGCAAGGCTTATGTGGTGGGCGAATCGGGCTTGACGACGTCCCTTCACGAGGCAGGGTGGGTTCTGACCGACAACGACCCAGACTTCGTGGTCTTGGGCGAAACCCGCACCTACTCTTTTGAGGCAATCACCACGGCCATCAACCTGATTCGCGGGGGCGCACGTTTTATCGCGACCAACCCGGACGTCACCGGCCCGGCCCCACAGGGCGTGCTGCCTGCCACGGGTGCCGTTGCCGCACTCATCACCGCGGCCACGAATCGCGAGCCTTATTACGTGGGTAAGCCCAACCCGGTCATGATGCGTTCGGCACTCAACCACATCGGTGCGCACTCGGAGAACACGGTCATGATTGGTGACCGCATGGACACCGATGTGAAGTCGGGTCTTGAGGCGGGCCTGCAGACCATCCTCGTGCGCACGGGCATCAGCGACGATGCCGAGATTCAGCGCTACCCCTACCGACCGAACCAGGTCATCGATTCGGTGGCCGAGTTGGCCGACCGCGTGACGCAGCCCTTCCCCAAGGCCGATTAAGCCACGTCAACGCGAGCGTTGAACCCGTATTCCCCTGCTAAGAGCTCGACTGCCCTTCCGAGGGCGGCGAGCTCTTCGTGCGTTCCGGTGAGCACCTGGCGGCAGCCGATGCCTACCGGGAGGGTGCCGGTGGCAGCGCGGGCGAGCTCGGCGTCGCCGGGCATGTCGCGGTACCACCGCGTGCACCATTGGGCGGTGAGCGGATCGTCGCCGGGGACGATGAATTCCGATTCTGTGGTGATGCAGCGCGCCATGGCACGCTCGATTGCCGGGCGCAGCGTGCGGGGCATTCCCGCAATTGTGAGCACGGCGGTGCGCACCTGTCCGACATTGCGGTGCGGCCAGGCGCTTGGCGACGTCGCGCAAGCGACGACTTCGTGAACGCGAGTATTCACGCCGATTCTCCTTCGACATGTTTAAAGCGCACTGAAGCTACCCCCGCGAGGGGGCAGCTGGAGCGCGCCAGACGAGCTTCGTCTTCCCCAACGAACTGTCTTCGCGTTTGGGCCGATTCTCCCCCGTCACATAAGTCCCATCAACCCTAAACAACCACTTCAACCCCCATTTGCTCAATCTCAACCAAAGGTTGAAAATTCACATGCAACACATTGGTTTACTTCAACCCCATGCGTTACAGAATCTGCTATAACTCACAATCCTTTGTCGCCCGAAAGTTTCGCCGCTATCGTTTAACCTCATGCGCCTCAACAAGCTCGTTGCCGCCGCGGGTGCGGCCACTCTTTCCCTCGCTGTACTCAGCCCGGTCGCCACGGCACAGTCCGTCTCAGGTTCTTCGCTGGACGAAGCTTTTGGCTTGTCCTCTCAGCTGGCTGACGTTCTCGGCCAGCTCACCAGCTCGACTGGCTCCACCGGCGTCGGCGGGACCAGTACCACTGAGTCCGTTAACGTTGCCGGCCAAGGAAACCGCTCTTACATCCTGCAGCTGCCGGAGGGCTTTGACCCCGCCAAGTCCTATGACTTGGTCTTCGGATTCGGCGGCATGGACCACGAAGCTCCGCGCGCACAGGAGATCATCCGCCTCTCGGAGGCAGCTAACGGCGAAGCCATCGTGGCCTACCCGCAGCCCACCTTCCAGAACGGCCACTTTGGCTGGGAGGGCCCCCGATACGGCGGCGCCCGCGGCAAGGACGTAGCCTTTGTGCGCGCGATTTCCGATTCCCTCCACGCTCGCTACAACATCGACAGCACCTACGCCACGGGCCTATCCAACGGTGGCGGAATGGCCATGAACTTGGCATGCCAAGCTCCGGACCTCGTTGATGCGGTAGCTGGAGTCGCAACCGCAAACTATGGCCCCATCTACACGGGCTGCTCTGGCTCGGTTCCGACTCTGTTCCTGCACGGAACTGAGGACACGACCGCTCCGTACTATGTTTCCGGCTCCAACCCGCACGGCGGCACCTATCTCTCCGTTCTCCAGGCGTTCCGCGCCGTGGGCGAACGCAACGGCTGCGATATCAACAGCAAGTCCATCGAGTCACGCGGAAGCTTCAACGCTGAGCAGATGCAAGGATGCGCTGCCGACACAGTGCTCTACACGGTTCCAGGCGGCGAGCACACGTGGTTCCCGAACAACCCGACTGCCACTCGTGAGGTTTGGGACTTCCTCAACTCCCACTAAGAAAGGGCACCGCTGCCTCTCCGCTAGGAGCTTATTCCTTTCCAAATCCCTGAATTGGACTCTGCCCACAAGGGCTTAGCCCAGCTGCCAAAATCGCGGTCAGTCAATGCGACCATGGCCCAGTCCCCGGCCACCCAGAGGTAGGTGCCAGACATGCCGAAGTGGCCGACGGCGTCGGCGGGCAGGGCGCCCATCCATTGTTCCTTCTTCGCGTGGATTTCAAAACCTAGGCCCCAGGAACAATCCTTGAAGCTGCCGTATCCGGGAACAATGCCTCGCAGCCCTGGGAACTGGACTGTGCGCATCTCAGCCACAGTGCTCGGATGCAGCAAACGCGGTTCAAGGACCTCTTGCGCAAAGACCGTGAGATCATCGACCGTGGAAATCAAGCCATGGCCCGCAGAGCCATTGAGAAAAGTAGCGTTCATTCCCAGCGGCTTGCACACCCCCTCGCTGAGATAGTCCGGAAACGCCATCCCTGTGGCTTCCTCTACCACTTGCGCAGCCCACTCATAACCAGCCGATGAGTAGATGCGCCGCTGCCCTACTGGGCGTTGCAGCTGCCGAGAAT
The DNA here is from genome assembly GCF_001807295.1 of Corynebacterium sp. HMSC06C06. Taxonomy (NCBI): domain Bacteria; kingdom Bacillati; phylum Actinomycetota; class Actinomycetes; order Mycobacteriales; family Corynebacteriaceae; genus Corynebacterium; species Corynebacterium sp. HMSC06C06. The sequence continues at coordinate 13,687 of NZ_KV788485.1, read as the reverse complement.
CAAAGGCCACCCCCGAAGCATGGGAGAGCAAGTGTCGAAGCGTCGACCCCTCAGGACCCGCTGCCTGATCCAGCTCGACTGCCCCCTCTTCGACCGCTAGCAGCACAGCATAAGCCGAGACCAGTTTCGTCACTGAAGCCACGGGAAACTGCCGCGAGGTATCGCCTAAGGATTCCACAACGCAATCGCCTTTAATCAGCGCTGCTGAAACTGTTTCTACCGGCCAGGCCTCGAGGTGCGATAACGAACTCATACTTTGCAACTTTACCCATCGAAAACGAAAGAGCCTCCCATTCTTTCCAGAATCGGACCAGAATTAGTTAGCTACGCCCGGCTGCTCCGTTTCCTCTCCAGCCTGGGTGTCCGTGGCTCCCGCGTCGTCGCTAGGCGTAGCCCCAGCCGTGTCTTGCGGGGTCGGGGCAGCCGGCGCCGTGCTCTCTTGGCCGCCTAGGGTGTCCTCCCGCATCCGGCGCTCGTCGCGATTCTTTTTCGAGTCATCAGAATTCTCGTCTGCCGCGGCTCCATCCGAATTCGCGTCATTCGGCTCACTGGATGGAGCGTAGGCATCGGCAGATTCCTCCGTTACGTTGTCTGCGCCTGGGTTTTCAGTGGCCGAGACCTCTGGTTCCGCGGTCGGGACGGGGGCGCTGGTGGTGGCCGGCGCTTTACGCTCCGTCCAGTAGGCGGGGTTGAGCCAGCCTGTACCGGCATCTTCGGGGTCCCACGACGCAAAGAGAAGCAACCCGGTAACCAAGAGACCCACCAAGAGGCTGGTGGTTGAAGAACGCACGCGTCCACCCAGGGTCCATAGCCTGCGGAACTTTCCCGAGGGAGCGTCCTGCCGCCAGATGCTGGTATGTGCGTCAGCGTCTTCTAAATCTGAATCAGCATCTGCGGTAGCGGGGCGGCCGGGCCCGTGGTCCTTAGATTCCACCGCATCGCTTTCCAGATGCGCGCTATCGCCCGCATTGCGAAAAGGCTTCGTGGCGTTGTTGCTAGCGCTTTCCGACGCCGCCATTGCCGCGGCAGCAGACTCCTCCGGGCCTTCTGCGCTCACCGGTTGCTGAGCAGACGGCTTCGCACCCCCAGGCGCATCAGTGTCTGGGGAGGCTGCGCCAGTGATCCTATCCATAGGAAATGGGACAGCCCCAGCGGCATCGGCTGGCAAATTGTAGTGATCCCAAAAAGCTGACAGCAGTGCCGAGCGAATAGCGCGTTCAACGGCCCACTGCCGCGAGGGGTTCACCTGCACCAGCACGCGGTACTTGACCTGCCACGGTTGGCCTGCCACGGTGGGTTCCACAATGCCCGTGGCGGAGAGGATTTCCAGATCGCCGGCGACGTCGTCCGCAATCGTGGGGTCTTGAATAGCTTGTTCCGAAATGGAACGGACCTGGGTGGTTATTTCTTCCAAGGTCTCACCCTCGTGGAGCGGCACAGCCAAATCCACGACGGCACGTGACCAGTCCTGCGAGTAGTTGGTCACTACCCCAGCGGAACCGTTGGGCACCATGACCACTTCGCCGGTAGGGGTACGCACCTTGGTTGTGCGCAGGGTCAATGCAACGACTGTGCCCTCGACTCCGGTAGCACCGTCGAAACTGACGTAATCTCCCACGCCGAATTGTTTCTCGGAGAGGATGAAAAAGCCCGCTAGGAAATCACCGATAATCTTCTGGGCACCGAAGCCCAAGGCAGCGGAAACCACAGTCGCAGGGATCGCAGCGCCCAGCGCAGGCACACCCAGGTTGGAAAGAGCGGCCAAAACCAACAAAAAATAGGCCACTGCTTGCAGCACGTAGACGAGAGCGCCGCCCAAGGCCAATCTGGCTTTGGTCGATTCTTCGCTTTCATCGAGCCTCGATTCGAGGACGCGAATGGCAAGCCGGCCCAAACGCGGGACCAACATGCCCAGCAGCAACAATGCTAAAAGGGGCAACACGTGGTCGATGCCAACCTGCCACAACCGAATGAAGAAGTAGCTAATCAGGTTCATGTATTCCACAGTAGCCAGCCCACCGCGTAAAAAGCTCGGCCTCGACGCTGGGAATGTCCTGGGAAATCAGCCTTGATTCCGTTCCTCATAGCGCTTAACGAGTCTTTCAACCAGCTCATCTGTCAGTTTCTCGTCGGCGAGAATCATGTCGAGCATATCTCGCTGCACTTTACTGCCATCAAGACTTAACTGCTGGCTTTCCTCGTCATAATTTTCGTAGGAATCGCCGCTGATATCCACACCAATTCCATCCAGGAAGCCATGACTTTCGGCCGCATCCGGAGTGGGATCCTGGTGCATTTCAGCGACGTCGTCAGCAAATGCCTCCATAAAGTCCGAGACATCCAAGGCCGCCTCCGTACGGCGCCTGCCGGCCCGCACCTGTTTCTCAATTCTGCGCTGCAGCGCTTTTTCCATCTGCTGGTGCCGCCACGCGCGCAGCTTTGTGGGCTCTAGACGACGCCCCACTGCCCGGCTTTTATCTTCAGCCTTACGGGCGAGCACCATGACCTGCGCGGCGGTGTCATTAAGCGGTGCCCACTCTTGGCGCGCGGGGACCCGCCATCCCGCCCAGATTCCCAGCATGGTAAGGACAAAGGATGCCACTGGGCCAACGAGCATGCCCCACGCCAGGCTATCGAGCGAATTGGCAACCAGCACCACGGCCGAACAAGCCACGGCGGGAATGACGGTGGGCTGATTGTCCCCGAAGACAGCAGGCTCGCGCCCCATACAGATGTCACGAATCATGGAACCGCCGGTGGCGGTGAACACACCCATCATGACGCAGGGAATAAGGGGCAGGCCGTAGGTCAGCGCTTTCACAGTTCCGGTTGCCGCCCACAGTGCGGAGACTATGGCATCCCCGTGAGATTGGAAATAGTCCCAAGTTCTACCTTTAAAGTAGAAGAATCGTGCAATCAGCGCGCCTGCGAACGCAAGGTAAAGGTACTCCGGCTGCGACATCGCAGCGACCGTCCCCCGATTGATGAGGACGTCGCGAATCATGCCGCCGCCCAAAGAGGAGAACATCGCAATGAAGAAAAAGCCCACAATGTCATAGCCGCGCTGGCGCGCAAGCGTGCCACCGATGATCCCCATCAATAACACGCCGCTGACATCAGACCAGTAGTACAGCGCCTCAATCAGCGGATCCACTTCAACATTCATGATTCCAGTCTATGAGCAGAGGCAGCCTACGGCGGAGAAGCCCCTAGTCTTTTTCCACCGGCTCATCGCGCTCGCGGGCGATGAGCCCGCCGAGCAACGCCATAAAGACAAATAGGCCGCCGGCAATACTGCCAGCGGCCTAGGGCAAAGAACTTGCAATTACATATCGAAGAAGACCCGCAGATCCTCTGCAATGGCATCCAGGCGGGCCGGATCCGGGGACTCCAAGTAGCACTTGAGCTTCGGCTCGGTGCCAGACGGGCGCACGATGACGCGGTCATCATCAACGGTGTAGAGCTTCATGCCTTGGGCAAACTTCTCTGCCTTTGCAATCTCCGAGCCCGCCAGTTGAGTCGGTGGGGTCGAGGTGATCTTTTCCATGCCGCGGGTAATCAGCGAAAGGTCTTCCACACGGAAGGTCAGCGGAGCGGTGGCCAGGCGGCCCACGGTGGAGTAAATCTCCGCGAGACGGTCCTGCAGGGTGATGCCTGCATCCTTGCACTCCGAGGCCAGGCTGGCCAGAACCACCGAGGTGGCCACGCCGTCTTTGTCGCGCACGGCCTGCGGGTCGGGGCAAAAGCCGATGGCTTCCTCGTAGCCAAAGCTCAAGTCATGGGTGCGGGCGATCCACTTAAAACCAGTGAGCGTTTCCTCATGCGGCAGGCCGTAGTGCGCGGCAATGCGGCCCAGCAGGCGCGAGGACACGAGCGAGTTTGCAAACGTTCCGCCCACGCCCCGGCGCGCCAGGTAGTCACCCAGCAGGGCGCCGGTCTCGTCACCGGTGAGCTGACGCCAGACGACGCCGCCTTCCGCACCGTGCGTCGGGATAGCGGCCGCACAACGGTCAGCATCCGGATCGTATGCGATGAGGATGTCTGCGCCGATCTTTTCCGCGTGTGCCTTGCCCAGGTCCAGAGCGCCGGGCTCTTCCGGGTTGGGGAACGAAACGGTTGGGAAATCCGGGTCCGGCTCGGCCTGTTCCGGTACGAGCGAAACCTCAAAGCCGACCTTCTCGAGCAGCGCGGTGCCTAGCTTTGCGCCCACGCCGTGCATGGCGGTCAAAGCGATCTTGGCGCTGGTGGACTGCCCCACCAGCTTCGCGGCGCGCTCGAGGTACTGCGCGCGGGTATCGACTTCCTCGATGTTGTCGGCGGAACGCGGCACCTCGTCGGCAGGCGGCGCCGCAGCAATCGCCGCTGAGATTTCTGCGTCCGCCGGGGAGACAAGCTGCACGCCGTTGGCATCGCCGGTGGCCACGCGGCCGCCCAGGTAAACCTTGTAGCCGTTATCGGCCGGCGGATTGTGGGAGGCTGTGACCATGATGCCGGCGTCGGCGCCGAGCTCGCGCACGCTATAAGCGGTCAGCGGCGTCGGGTTCTGCTTCGGCAGCACCAATGCGCGGCCGCCGGCAGCGGAGATGACCTCCGCAGCATCCTGGTAGAAATCGGCCGAGCCGTAGCGGGCATCGCAGCCGATGACCACGACTGGGTTTTCAACCTGCTGCTTTAGCCACGAAACCAAGCCATAGGTGGTACGGATGACCACTGCACGGTTCATGCGGGACTCGCCTGCCCCAACGGCGGCGCGCAGGCCGGCGGTACCGAAGGCCAGCGGGCCGGCGAAGGCGCCGGACAGCGCGGCTTCGTTGCCAGCCTCGATCCACCCCAGGACCTCGTCACGGGTTAACGGGTCTGGGTCATGTTCGGCCCACGTGCGAGCGTATTCGACAAGTGACATTGTTTCCTCGATTCAGCTTCTAAGCCACTAGTTTTCTAGGTCCGCCAGTACTACGGCGGAGGAAGACAGGCCGAGGCGGGTGGCGCCGGCGTCGATCATCGCCTGCGCGTCCGCGCCAGTACGGATGCCGCCGGAGGCCTTCACGCCGAGACGGCCGCCCACGGTATCTGCCATGAGCTTTACCGCATGCACGCTGGCGCCGCCGGCTGGGTGGAAACCGGTGGAGGTCTTAACGAAGTCAGCACCGGCAGCCTCGGCGGCGCGGCAGGCGGCGACAATCGCGTCGTCGGAAAGCGCGGCGGACTCGATGATGACCTTCAGGACCTTGCCCTGGCAGGCACTGCGCACGGTGCGAATCTCTTCCTCAAGTGCGTCGAAACGGCCCTCTAAGACCAGCGCGATGTTGATAACCATGTCGATTTCTTCGGCGCCGTTGTTCACAGCAAGGCCTGCCTCGGCGGCCTTGATCTCCGGCTTGACGGCGCCGGAGGGAAAGCCCACGACGGTTGCCACGTGTAGGCCCTCGGGAACCTCGACCGGCAGCTGGGACGGGGAAATGCACACGGAGTAAGTGCCCAGGCGATGGGCTTCCTCGATGAGTGCGGCGACGTCCTGCGCGGTGGCTTCCGGCTTGAGCAGGGTGTGGTCGATCATAGATGCGACGTTGGATGACATTTCTTCTCCTTTAAGCGAGTGTTTCGGAAGTGTCGACGGAATCCGCGCGAGACGCCGATCGCGCCTCGCGTGCTTCCTTGCGGGCCATAACGCGGTCAGCCACGACGTAGAGGACGGCGCCACATGCGCCAACGGCGGTCAGCACGCCGAGGGCGAGGTTGAAGCCATCGCTTACGTCAATGAGTTTTGCGGTGTATGCGATGCCGAGCGGGATGGCGATGTTGATGGTCAGGTTGTAGAAGCCGATGGCAATACCGGACTTCGCGGCCGGGATGTTTTGCAGCGCAGTGTTCACCAGCGGTGCATACATCAGCGCGAAGCCAGAGGCGAAGGTCACGATGGTCACGGCCAGCACAGCGACGTGCACCTGCACGAAGAGAGCAGCTACGGCCAAGGAGCCGACGATCATGACCAGCGCGGTGTAGATGGTCTGGCGGGAGTTCAGGACTTTGCCGATCTTGCCGGAGAAGACACCGACCAAGATGGCGCAGACGTAGCCCGGAATCATCAGCAGGCTGGCGCGGTCAATGCTCATGCCGTGCAGCTCGTTGGCCGCAAATGGCAGCAGGAAGATGTAGCCCAGCTGCGTGGAGTAGACGAAGAACACCAGAGTGATTGCCCACACGTAGCGGCCGTCGGTGAAAAACTCCGGGCGCACCACGGGCGCCTTAGCGGAGCGGATGTGCAGCGTAAATCCAATCACTGCCACGACGGCCAGGATGAACCACATCCAGTTGAACGCCTGCATGAACATGGTCAGCGCGGTGGCAAAGAGTCCCACCAGGAAGAGGCCGAGCACGTCCAGGTTTGCCTCGACGGCTTCGTCCTCGGGCACCATCTTGTGGATGGCGGGGATGCACAGCACGAGGATGAGCGGCACGAGGAACATCGCGGTCCACGAGATGTAGGTGGAGATAAAGCCGGAGGTCAGCGCGCCAATAAGCAGGCCGGCTTGGAAGGCGGCGGTGGAAAAGCCGAGGTAGGTCTTTTGGTCTGCTTCAGATAGGTGCTTGGTCACGTAGATGACGTACAGGGTTTCCGCAGCGGCCAGGCCGGTGGTCTGGATTAGGCGGGCGGCCAGCACGATGGGCCAGGAGCCCGAGCCCACGAAACCAATAACCGAGCCGACCGCCACGAACAGCACACCGGTGATCATGAGCTTGCGGATGGACACGGAGTCCGCCAGCGCCGCGTAGACCACGGCGCCGATGCCGATGATGACGCCGGCAAGGGATGCCTGCAGCGAGGCGGTGTTGTCATCAATGCCCAAGCCTTGTGCAATCGGCATGGTCATGGTCTTAAAACCATTATCCACCACGAGGGAGAAGACGAAGCAGAATAGCAACACCGGCACGGCTGCCTTGGGGTTGAGGGCTGCATCGACGCCGCGCTTTACGACGCCCGACGGCTTAGCGTTTGTAGCTTTTGACATGGCTTTTTAAGCCATCCTTCCTAGTCCAGGCCTGCCAGCGGCAGTGCGAGCTTCATCATGGTGTGGAATGCAGTCTGGCGTTCCTCGGCCGAAAGGTGGGTATCGGCAGCGATGTTGTCAGAGACGGTGAACAGACCGAGGGCGTTCACGCCGGCCTCAGCAGCGATGGCATAAAGCGCAGCGGATTCCATCTCGACGCCGAGCACGCCCATGTGTGCCCAGCGGTCATTGACGGTCTGGTCGAAGTTGTAGAAGACATCGGAGCTCAAGATATTGCCGACGTGGATGTGGGCATCCTGCTTTTCTGCTTCATCGACGAGTGCCTTGAGCAGCTTCCACGAAGCCGTCGGAGAGTACTGGCCCGGCAGGTTGTACTGGCTCAGGAAGTTGGAGTCGGTGGAAGCGGCGGAGGCGACGATGACATCGTGCAGGTCGATGTTTTCCTGCAATGCACCGATGGAGCCGACGCGGATCAGGTTCTTCACGCCGTAGTTATGGATGAGCTCCCAGGAGTAGATACCGATGGAAGGCATGCCCATGCCAGTGCCCATGACGGAAACGCGGTGGCCCTGGTAGGTGCCAGTGAATCCGAGAATATTGCGGACCTCGTTGAACTGGACAACATCTTCCAAGAAGGTATCGGCGATGAACTTTGCACGCAGTGGGTCACCTGGCAGCAGGATGGTCTCTGCGATTTCTGCACCCTTGGGGTTGATGTGCGGGGTGGCGATTTCGGTGGAAAATTCGGTTGCGTGTACGGCTTCAGACACGGTGAACTCCTATCAGAATGATAATGACTTTCAAGCATTAGCCTACCGCAGCGAGCACAAATGTCAATGGCGCTATTTACATTTGTTCACGATTATGTTACGGCTCACACTCCTGCCAGAACGCGCTGCGCCGTGTTGTGATCGATGACCAAATGCGTGGCCAATCCTTTCTCGAGTACCACCCGGATGGCGTCGGTCTTTTCCGACCCGCCGGCAACGAGGACGCGTGTCGGCCGCGCCGCCAGGGCGTCGAAAGTAATGCCCACCGTTCGCGCGTCCACCTCGGGCACGGCCACGCGGCCTTCAGCATCAAAGAAGCGGGAGCAGACATCCCCCACCGCCCGCTCCAAGATGAGCTGCGTTTCCTCCTCGCTGAGATAGCCCAGGTTCAGCGCCAAAGACTCGCGCGCGGCCGCGCCCACCGTGAACACCGCGACGTCGACGTGGGAGCCCATCTCCACGATGTGAGCGATGTGGCGATCTTTTTCCACCCATTGCTTCGTCTCGGCCGAATCGAAAATGACAGGCAGCGGCAGCATAAAGGTCTCCGCATTAAACGCGCGAGCAAAGCCCTGGAGGGTGGCGAAGTCTTTGGTGGAGCGTTGCGTGTGCGAGTGCCCGCCCTTTAGCTGCACCACCTTTGCCCCTTCGAGTGGCAGCTGGCGCAGGTGCTCCGCCACGGCGGACATGGTCTGACCCCAGGACACACCAACGCTGGAGCCATCGTGGACGAGCTCTTCTAGCAGTGCGGCACCGGCCGCGCCTAAGTCCTGCATGAGGTTGCCGCCGCGTGGGGTGGTGACCACGCGGGCGTCGGCAAGCGCGAAGCGCTCCTTTAGCTCACGCACTAGCTCATCGGAGTGCTCGCGCGGATCGTTGATGCTGATGACCACGAAGCCCTGGTCGTGCGCATGCTGCAAAAGCTTGGAGACCGTGGGGCGCGAAATACCCAGACACTTCGCTACCTCCGCCTGGGATAGGTGCGAGTTGTAGTACAGCTTGGCCACATCGAGGGCCTGACTATCGCGCGCGTCAATCATGATTCCATTCAAGCACGCCCGCTCAGAAACTTAATGCTAACGGCGTACACCCCTTTAAGGACTTGGGCGCCCAGGCATGCACACCTACATGGACCGTGTCTCGCAGTCACACGCCTTGCCCGATAGCGCCGGCGCTGCCCGTCAGCTAGAAGGCTGGGATACCAACGCCGATAACCCGGTCATAATCAACGGTTACTCGCAGGGTGGCGGCGCGGCTGCTGCCGCCGCCGGCTCTTGACGGCACGCTGTACTTCCTCTTCGAGTCCTTCGCTCTGCTGGGCCTAAGCAACTCCTACGACGAGGACCTCTACTCCCGCCTCAATGAGGAGGGCAAGATCCTGGCCGACCAGCACATCGGCTACGATGCCCCATCCATCCCGGTGGTCATCACCCACGGCCGCGGCGACGATGTCACTTTCATCCCGAACGACGCCGGCTCGCATGTAGCAGGCACCATCCCGCACATCAAGGAATCCCTGAAAGCAATTGAGTCCGCTTTGCAATAAGCCGGCAGCTTCAAGCCAGCTCGACCACAGAAACGCTTCCTAACATCACCCGTGGTCCGAAAGACCGCAACGATAGAAAGGATTTATCCTATGCGTTCCATGAACGCCCTGCGCCGCGCAACCATTGCCGCCGCACTTCCCGCAGTTGTATTCGCCGGTGCCGCCAACGCCACCGCCGCTGAGACCACAGCCGGAACCCCGGCTGCCGACGCCGCCGCAACAAACCCGGCTGCAGACACCGATGCCACTGGCACTGCTAACACCGCAGGCATCGACGCGGACACCCCGCTAAACCAGCTGTCCTCTGCCGACCCTGCTGCCCTCCTGCAGCTCGGCAGCTCCCTGCTCGGCGGCAACCGCCCGGACTTCTCTGAGCTCCTCGGTGGTAACACCGACGCCCAGGCACAGGCAGCCACTACCGACGGACAGGCCGACGCTGGCGACAACGCCGGTGAAAGCACCGACTCCAACAAGGAGAACCTGCCGACCGGTATCAACGCCTTGAAGCACGAGGCCGCACAGCTGGAGCAGGAAGCCGGTCACAAGCTGTTCGAGCTGAACGTCATCGATTCCACTCGCGTCCACGTTGGCTTCGCCGAAACCTACGACCTGCAAAAGGACGCCAAGGCTCTCACTGCACTGCAACAGACCGCCGAGACCAACGGCATCACCCTGACCGCCGACCGCTAAAGCGGCAGAAACGTCAGGCAAAGTACGAAAGCACTTCCTCTTCTTCAGATACCCACCCCGCGGCGCAGTAAAATCACTGCCGCCGCGGGGTGGTTTCAAATTCATCCACAATGCGGTTCACTACGAAGCAACGGTCCTCCCCCAGGAACGCAAGTAGCTGAGACACCGAATGCACTACGGAGAGTGACATTTTCGCCGCTAATCGCCCAAGGATAGCTTCGGCAATGCAGCATACAGCACGTCGCACTGCGGACATGTTGGCAACGAGTCTGCGTCTTGTGTGGGAACAAAATAGACTCCGCACAAGGAACGCATACCAGTCCCATCTATGATCTTGCTTGCTAAATGTTCACGGTGGGTGAAGTGTGCGACGGCTCCGAGCTCAACCTCCGCGAGGGTGCGCTTCACATCATGCGTTTCTAGCTCGGAAATGCGCTTGTCGAGACTCCCCGATTCTTCCATTTGGTGAAACTCGTCCCCAGCACGATCCCAGCCCTGTGCGGGCGGGTAGACCGAAGCTAATACACGAACGATGAGCTGCCAGTAGAGCTCCTCGCTGAAGTTGACTCCACGCTGCGGAAAGAACTCAACGATGACTTCATCTGTGGCGATGCGGTCCTCGCCCCGCACCAATTCCACGTACAACTCGATGGTAGCGAACCTACCCAATCGCGCTAGCGGATGGTTCACGTCAAAGCGCGTTGTCCCACCGCCGCGAATCTCCTGCAACGCAGCCAGCACCTCACGCTGGATATTGAGTTCCCACTCCGTACGAATATGCGCCGCCGTCTCCAACTTCAGCAAGCGTTTATCGTCTTCCGTCGGCAATAGCCGAGTAATAGTACCGTTGTGTTCCTCACGCGCCACAAATTTATAGAAATCGTCATTGTCCTCATGACCACCTTTTGCAAGTCCTGCAGCAACCAGCCAGCGCACTCCTGTTTTAGGATCGGTCCACACCCCGCCTCGCCACTGGGACTGCTTAATCTCTAGCAGACGAATGGAGACAGCACTCCCAATAGCTCCCACGTAGCTATCGGCGGCTGCGGTGTCGGTGAAGGATTCAGCGGTCTTCCTTACGATAGGATGTGCAAGCTCGCTTAACGGCAACAAATCTTCGTAACGCTCATCACCCACCGCACGCATGACGAACGATTCTTGCCATCCGTCCCTCAAGTCCTCTTTAAGCACTCGAAGCGTGGGACGCCCGCGTCTACTATGCATAGCCCTTTTCGTGCCGCAAAAACAAAACTAGAGCAAGTCCGCAATCGTCGCGTCTACTGCACGCGTGGTTTGCTGCTGGCGTGCCAGACGCTGTGCCAATTCAATACGATCCGAATCGCGCTGCTGCTCGAATAGAACGAGATCGACTAGACGGATGCGTCGATGCGTCCCCACCTTATAGTAGGGGATTTTTCCCTGATCAAGGAGGCGATTGAGGAATGTACGGCTCATGCCGAACTGCTTAGCTGCTTCATTCGGCGACAACGCAGCATCTTCTTCTGCACTCAGCAGATTGCCACCGTTACGAAGCACCTCTGCGATGTTCTGCATAAGAGTACGTACAACCGGCGATTCGCTCGCTTTCGCAAGCGCATCAAACTCCTCCAGCTGCTGAGGAGTCAGCTTTTCGTCCTGGAGAATACGCATGGTCAACCTCTGCTTCAACACAACATAGTGTGCAGCAATCTCACTACACTATCTGTCGTAAGTGACACTACCGGTAAGATGGGAAAGTGTAAAGCAGAGTGACGCGACACCCCACCACAACGATTTCGTTATCCGCAACCGCTTTGAGACGGCCTCCATCGCCGTCGATATCGCCATCTCCGTGGTCTTTATTGCAGGTTCCTTCCTCTTCTTGTTCAGCCTCACCAACGTAGGAACCGTCTTCTTCCTCCTGGACAGCCTCGCCATGGCCGCCCGCGCCGCCATCCGCTTACGCCGCCGCATGTACCTGCAAAAGATCGGCGCCGACCGCGATGACACGGACGAGGAAGGCTCCTACTACTAAGCCTTACTTACCCGCGGGCGCAGTAATGACCTGCGCCCCAAGGTCGCGAATCTGCGCGAGGAGCTCCGCTGGCGCGTCCGTGGTCGTGACCAGCTGATGCAGATCCTCGATATCGCCAAATCGAAACGTCGAGACGTGATTGAGCTTGCGCGGCGCCACGGCCAAGATGCGTCGCGTGGCCGCGCGCATCGCTGTGCGTTTATTCTCCGCATCGTCATACGTCGTCGTCGCCAGCCCGTGTTCCAGCGACGTCGAACACGCCCCAGCACCACCACGTCTGCGCGAAATTCCCGCAAGGCGCTCGCCACCGCGACGCTGGGCAACGCCAGCGTGTCCGGTTCGACCTCCCCACCCGGCACAAAGATATTCGCTCCCGGCTTCGTACCGAGTGCCGCCGCGGAATGCAGGCTCAGACACATCGCCGTAATGGGCCGGCCAGCCAGCCGCTGTGCAATGGCTTGCGCCGTCGTGCCGTTGTCAAAAATGACCGCGTCGTCATCGCCAATTAACTCCGATGCCGTCCGCGCAATCGCCGCCTTCGCCTCCGGGTCTTCTGCCTGCCGCACTCTGAAAGGCTTAGGCGTCCCGCGCCGCTCGACCCGGCGCGCCCCACCATGTGTGCTCACGAGCAACCCAAGCTATTCCAACTCAGCAAGGTCCCTGCGGATCGTTACCGCCGCCACTCCAGTGAGCTCCGCCAGGTTCCGGATGCGCGTTTCCCCCGGCCGATCGATCGCACGCATGATCACTTTATGTCGACTTTCGCGTTCCATGCGCCCATTCTTGAGCGTTTCATTGGACTTGGAGTCCATCGCCAGGGATATGTCTAGCGAATTGCTGGAAAAGGGAGTGGGCGGGTTGAACCAATCGTTGCCTAGGGCTCTTGCCAAAGACCCGCTACCACGAAACTGTGGTCACCCTATGGTTTTCTATCGTCGTTGGTATCGGGTGAGCCATGGCGGATTTGTTCCAGCTTGGCTTTGAGCTCGTCAGAGCCAGCGTCGATAAGCCGTTGAAACATCTGGGAGTTCTTTTCCTTTTTTCTGGCGTCTCGGGCTTCTTTGCGCTGCTCCTTTTCCCAAAAGCGTTGTGCCACGACGAGCCCATTGGGAAAACAACGAGAATGCATCGATGTGGCGTTTGACCAGATGATTGAATTTTCCGTTGGCTTAGCACGATTGAAAATGTCGCGGCCGACATCGACGGCCCACGAAAAGTCCGAATACTCAGCGAAATGATAATCCGTCAATCGTCCGAGTAGAGCACACGTCCAATCCGCGAGCTGCACGGTGTTGTAGAGATGGCTCTCAGTTTGGAGGGGTACTTCGATAATGCTTTTGTTTGTCGAATTGTTACGCGTGTAAATCGTGGCGCCCAAAGTCGCAACGGCGCGTTCGCGGTTATCCGTATCTGTTGCGTCCATGATGACAAGCATCTTCTCGTTACGATCGTGAGCAATCGTTCCTAGTCGGTTGATTGCTTGGATCAAGCAGTGGCTTTCCCGGTCCTGCGACGTCTCGTGGGTTTCGCTTACGGGACCGACCGGCTTCTGCTGTCCGTAAAAGAAGAGTTGTCCCTCGAGCTGCCCGAGTTTGCCATAGATGCGGCGCAGAGCCGGCACTATCTCGGCTCTTCCGGTTTTAGGGTGCATTGATTA
>NZ_KV788484.1:54494-57269 GCF_001807295.1 Corynebacterium sp. HMSC06C06 | reverse complement strand
TGCCGGGGCTCATCCCCGCTTACGCGGGGCGGACGCATTCATCTCCGCCTGAATCTCCAGCGCTTTAGGCTCATCCCCGCTTACGCGGGGCGGACCACCAAAGGTCCCGGGAACAACAGCTGGAAAGGGGCTCATCCCCGCTTACGCGGGGCGGACTGGCAGACATGGGAGGCCCCGTACCTCGTCCAGGGCTCATCCCCGCTTACGCGGGGCGGACGGTGCGCTACAGGGCATCTGGACAGGGATGCAGGGCTCATCCCCGCTTACGCGGGGCGGACTTTCCGACGATGGTGGCGGCGACGTTTTCGAGGGGCTCATCCCCGCTTACGCGGGGCGGACGCGCGACGCTGCGCACTCTCATCGCATCGATAGGGCTCATCCCCGCTTACGCGGGGCGGACACCGCGACCACTCCGACGTGGGCGGCACGCCGGGGCTCATCCCCGCTTACGCGGGGCGGACGCTTCCTCCTCGTTGAGTTCAATCCACTTAGCGGGCTCATCCCCGCTTACGCGGGGCGGACCTGCCGCCCCGAGGTCTTGCAATTCTGCGGGGGGCTCATCCCCGCTTACGCGGGGCGGACTCTGCAAAGACTGGATAAACAAGCCGCTCTGCGGGCTCATCCCCGCTTACGCGGGGCGGACTCTTGCTTACAACCCCATTATATGCCACCCCGGGGCTCATCCCCGCTTACGCGGGGCGGACAGATTCTCCGTGATGTCGATAACCTCAGCGCCGGGCTCATCCCCGCTTACGCGGGGCGGACGTCTGTTGAGATTCCGGTGTCGCGCCTCGTCGGGGCTCATCCCCGCTTACGCGGGGCGGACAAGCACCTTGAGGACGCGCTGCGCGCCCTACAGGGCTCATCCCCGCTTACGCGGGGCGGACTGCAGCCTCTTGTTAATCAGCTCGTTTGTCTGGGGCTCATCCCCGCTTACGCGGGGCGGACATCGCGAATATCGACAGCCGCACGCACATCATGGGCTCATCCCCGCTTACGCGGGGCGGACGGCTATCACTTCTCACTGGCAGGCCGCGCCGCGGGCTCATCCCCGCTTACGCGGGGCGGACTCCTTGCCTAGGGTGATGGCAGATCCGGTAGTGGGCTCATCCCCGCTTACGCGGGGCGGACTTCAAAAAAAGGATGAAAAAGGAGCGCAACCGGGGCTCATCCCCGCTTACGCGGGGCGGACGTGGTTCCCCGGCGTCGATCTGGAGATGATGCGGGCTCATCCCCGCTTACGCGGGGCGGACCGTCCACTAGGCCGTCCACGATTGGCTTGGATGGGCTCATCCCCGCTTACGCGGGGCGGACTCACAGACGAACTCGCCAACCAAACCCGAATCCGGCTCATCCCCGCTTACGCGGGGCGGACGGCTGTGGTTGAGGCACAGAAGGCGGCTAAGGCGGCTCATCCCCGCTTACGCGGGGCGGACTCCTTCTTTTTACGGACGCGACCACGCCCATCCGGCTCATCCCCGCTTACGCGGGGCGGACTGTAGGCGAGGTTTTCAAGGTTGGTCATTGCGGGGCTCATCCCCGCTTACGCGGGGCGGACTGATTACCAGCACAGCATGGCAGCGGACGGTAGGGCTCATCCCCGCTTACGCGGGGCGGACTCAAGCTCATCCTGCACCCGCCACCTAGCCGTAGGCTCATCCCCGCTTACGCGGGGCGGACATCCGCGTCTGGTTGGGTGCGGCGCTGGATTACGGCTCATCCCCGCTTACGCGGGGCGGACTCCTAACCAGCCAGGGGAGATATGTCCATCTACGGCTCATCCCCGCTTACGCGGGGCGGACCTTATTCGGAGTCGGCGCAAAAGGATGCGGCGGGGCTCATCCCCGCTTACGCGGGGCGGACGAGTCGGCGGCGGGGGCGGTGTCTTGCTCGCTGGGCTCATCCCCGCTTACGCGGGGCGGACTCAAAGATGGACTTGAAGAGGTTCATCGCCGTGGGCTCATCCCCGCTTACGCGGGGCGGACGGGGTAACAATCCCCTACCCCGCTAATCAGGTGGGCTCATCCCCGCTTACGCGGGGCGGACGCCATTGTCTTCGACTTGATAGTGTGAGCTTGCGGCTCATCCCCGCTTACGCGGGGCGGACTACGGGCTAATGGTCAACCGCTACCTAGACACCGGCTCATCCCCGCTTACGCGGGGCGGACTATTCATCTTCTTCCTCTTTCTCTTTCTTGATGGGCTCATCCCCGCTTACGCGGGGCGGACTACACAACCCTGGATGAGGTAGCGCACGACGTCGGCTCATCCCCGCTTACGCGGGGCGGACCCGGGCCAGTCTTACCGATAGGCCCCGGTGTGGGGCTCATCCCCGCTTACGCGGGGCGGACTCGATGGTACGGCGATACCGGGCCATCGGTACGGGCTCATCCCCGCTTACGCGGGGCGGACGTCATTGCTGTCCTTCGAGGATTGTGGTGATTGGGCTCATCCCCGCTTACGCGGGGCGGACGTACTCCGCGCGGGTGCATGGTCGCTCGACGCGGGCTCATCCCCGCTTACGCGGGGCGGACGGGGCGATGGTGGCGAGCTGTTCGCGTGCCATGGGCTCATCCCCGCTTACGCGGGGCGGACTGCCACGAGAGCAATCCGATTTTGTGAAGGCAGGGCTCATCCCCGCTTACGCGGGGCGGACCAGTTATCCAAGCCTCCCATGCAGTCCAGACACGGCTCATCCCCGCTTACGCGGGGCGGACCGCGGAATGCAGCGAAGGTCGGCAATGATGTTGGGCTCATCCCCGCTTACGCGGGGCG
>NZ_KV788484.1:0-54474 GCF_001807295.1 Corynebacterium sp. HMSC06C06 | reverse complement strand
ATGTTGGGCTCATCCCCGCTTACGCGGGGCGGACCTCACAAAATTGCGCACGGCGTAACGGCACGTGGGCTCATCCCCGCTTACGCGGGGCGGACACACTCATCCTGGCAATCGCCCTCGTCGTGATGGGCTCATCCCCGCTTACGCGGGGCGGACAAGCACTTGACCTTGGTACTGACATCCGAGAAGGGCTCATCCCCGCTTACGCGGGGCGGACAGCAAGCAGCTCTCGAAGCATGCGAACAGGGCGGGCTCATCCCCGCTTACGCGGGGCGGACGTACGGCCACATGTGGAACGCTTTCGCCACTGGGGCTCATCCCCGCTTACGCGGGGCGGACACTTGCTGCGCCACTGTTGTGCCCTCACTGGGGGGCTCATCCCCGCTTACGCGGGGCGGACTCACCAACCTCTTTGATTCGGGCGCGACCGGCGGGCTCATCCCCGCTTACGCGGGGCGGACGAGTTTCGTTGGTCATGGGCTCCATGATATTCGGGCTCATCCCCGCTTACGCGGGGCGGACGCACGTAGCTCATCCCGGCTGCCTCGGTAGGCGGGCTCATCCCCGCTTACGCGGGGCGGACGTACGGCCACATGTGGAACGCTTTCGCCACTGGGGCTCATCCCCGCTTACGCGGGGCGGACGCGAGGGCGACATCGTGCGCCACCAGGGACGGGGGCTCATCCCCGCTTACGCGGGGCGGACCTTCGCAGCTGCAAGGCTCATGCCGTTCTGGTGGGCTCATCCCCGCTTACGCGGGGCGGACTCACCCGATACGGCTACGGAATCAGGCCAGGGGGGCTCATCCCCGCTTACGCGGGGCGGACTTTTCCCCGCGCTCGGTGATATTCTCCAGGCTGGGCTCATCCCCGCTTACGCGGGGCGGACGGCACAATCACCCGCGCTGGCGCGGCGTCTGGGGGCTCATCCCCGCTTACGCGGGGCGGACACTTACTGACCAGCGTGGAAGAGCCAAAAACGAGGCTAGCAGATCCGACTTATGGTGTAACGGTCAGTGTCGGCGAGCATTTCGGGCAGCACTCCAGCCGGTACGGCGTTGAGCTTTTGATGGCGCAGTGGTTCTTCGCATGAGGGTGACACCATCAAAATCCACAGGCTCCCACTCATGGCGATGAACGCGAAAATCCAACCCCTGCTCATTATCGGAGCTAAAAACCAAAATAGCGCGGCCATCTTTGCACAAACTTACGCAACGTTCCCACAACAGATCACGAATGCGCCCTGATGGACGACCCACAAACACCCCAGGTGAAATCTCAAGTAACCACTTAGTAAGGTCACCGCGCAGGCCGGCGGGACATGCAGTAACGACGAGCACCATCATGGAGAACTCCGATCAAAGTCTGACCAATTAGTACCAGCCGCAATATTTTCAAGTTCGTTCCACAAAAGCAGCTCTACATCGATTGACTCGGCGCTATTGTCCACTCCCATTAGGCGATAGAGGTCCTTTACGATCCGTGGCAATAGCCGTTTTTCAATGATTGCATCCCGAACTAGTCGGCGAACCTGTCCGCTAATATCGTTCCTTGGCTCAGAGGCTGCTGCGAAAGCAGCTGGGATCGAAACCTCCGCTTTGTAGAGATCAGCGATGTCATACACAAAAGCACGGTCCGTGCCGTTATGAACCACACCCAGTGCAGGGACAAAACCTAAGGCCGTAATCACCGCTTGAGACACACCATACAACGCAGCATTCGCCGCGGTGAGTGCTTGATTAATAGGATCGCCACCAGCAAAGTCATTCGGGTCGTAACGCCGCCGATCCCAATAAACTCCATAGAGATCTGCATACTTACGATAAATCGCTTTGACACGTGCGCCTTCACGCCCACGTAGTTGCGCCATAGTTAATCCGCTCACGTCTTCGTCGGGAAAGCGCATGGAATACATTTCTCGAGCGCAGTCCAAACGGGCCCGTTGGTTGGTAACAATTCGAGCCTGTGCTTCAGCGAAACGCGAAGTCTTGGCAGGAGGGCGTCCGTGGGCGTAGTAACGCACGCCCTTTTCTCCCACCCACACAACAGATACGCCAGTATCGCCCAGCAAAGCCATTGCAGCGTATGTCACTTTAGTCCCCGGTCCCAGCAACAACGCAGCAAGCGTGGTTGCTGGAACATGTACCGTGCCATTCTGATCCGAAATGGTCAGTGCATTGTTATCCCGGTTGACCACGGCACGCTCAGCGTAGAGAAATGAAATCCTCTCACTCACGCGCGTCAGTTCTTGCCGATCAACAGGTACCTTTTGCGGTTCCATTTGCAGACTTTCCTACTCTGCCGGAGCTAGCGTTAAAAGGCCACAACCATATGCCCTTGCACGTCCAATTCCTTGCTGGAGCGACTTATTCAAGGCTTTGGCATTGGTGACTACGAGTTGCCCACGGAACCGTGCGGTGCGGAGAGAAACGCGTTTAGCACCATCTCTCTTTGAAAACCGCAGGTTATTACGTTCAACCACAGAAAGCATAGGCTCCTCGTTCTCATCGACTGCGATGGAAAAGCCCGCTGCCATCGACTTTTTCAATAACCACTCGCATTGCTGAGCAGCCGTGACGTGTGGAACAACTTTTCCCCTCGATTTCCCTGGAATAGTGATTGACTCAACGGGATTTCCCACCAATTCAAAAGCCCATTTTTGCCCATTGACAATCTGTTCCAAAAACCTTGAATAGTCCGCCGATTGCGCGGGCCGGGTGCCCCAGCCAGCCTGCTCAACGATGTGCTGGGCATCCGGTTCTTCAGGCCCCACAATATAAAGAACATGCTCATGTTCCCTGTGGTCCACGCGCCACAGCACCCGCGACTGTGATTCGTCGATATCTGGTGGAAATGCTCCACGAACGGCCGCGTGCATCGCTTGTGGGTTCGCCAATAGCTTTGCAGCGCCACGCTTCAAGGGGTTGAGATACAACTTCGTTAACGTACTCATGCGCGAATCACCGCTTCAAAAAATGGATCAGACTTAGTAGCGAGAGGATTCTCAAACGGAGCGCCTGTCGCGTCCTGCACAACTTCACGCCACGCATACTGCCGATGCTCTTGGGCAAAAGAAATCGGAACATCGCGGCATGCTATTCCTCTCTCCCCTTCTCTTGCGTCGCGGTGTATCGGTAATACAACGTTTCTCGCTCGAGCTTGCCGATGACTTTTGGAGGCGTGCCATTCTTCGCCTTGCAGAGCTGTGACCAAATCACTATCGCGGATCCCCAAGACTAGATCAGCTGGCGCAGGACACGATCGGCGACCAAGGAACAACGGGAAGCGGGGACGTCGCAGAGCTGATTCAATGTTCTCTAAGAGGTCTCGTTCCTCAGACTCCACAGCAGCAACGAACACAGCATCACTAAGAAAGTAGCGGGTCACCAGCTGCGCGTTAGAAGCGCCCTCCGGTAGCGCGGTCTGGAAATCCTTTAGCAAGGTACCAGGTTGGTCCACTCGCACTCCGAAACCCAATCCCGCAAGATCTTCAATCGGATCGACTCGTCGGCGGCCTAGAGCTGCAGCGAGCATACCGATCACCCCTGATTTGGTCGGCACCTTTCCCGTCTTGCGCTGTTTATAGCGGGAATCATCGCCCCATGATTGCATGGGACCTTTAAGAAGTAGTAGCAAGGTGCTAGTCATTTCTATTTCTCCGAAATGAGGGAGTTGAGAACATCTGCCACCCGCTCTTCAAGCTCAGGAATAGTGACTGAGTCCGCAAATTCGGTGAAATACCCGTCAAGTCCGCGAATTCCAGCGACGAACTGGGCAGTTGGCTTGAGTCCATACATTCGCTGAGTTTCGATAGCCTCTTGGGCGAGCTTTTCCGCACCAAGCTTGCTGCGCCCCGCAGCACCCGCCTCGACGGGCTCCTCAAAAGCATTGACCAACGACACCGAACGATCGTCACTAATCGTGACATAAACAAGCTCAGGGAGCGTGTTGTGTGCAAAAGTGTTCTGCTTACCTGTTGGAAGGGATTTGACGAAGGAATCTACGAATGCCGCCGCAGAGTCGACCGCAGTTTTCACGTCATTGAGATTGGAAGCAAGGGATTCGAAGTCGACCGATGCGAAGCGATAAAGAGTTGAAGACATCATTTGTACAGTGCCGATCATGCCTGAACCTGTCTCTTCATTGTCAGCAGTGGCGTCATCGACTGCCGTGAAGTAGTCGAATTCCGGCTCAGTCTCGTGAATACCCAACGCGTGCGCGACCTGGACGGAAGCGTCGACGTTGAAAGCAGCGTCATCAGCCACCATACGGCCAAACATTGCGATGTCAATGGAGTGCTCAGTGTCAAGAATTGCCTGAGCTTCATTTTTCTTAAACTTCTCCCCATCTTTATCGATGATGGCGCGAGCAGCACGATCAATCTGATGGTTGCCCAGGAACAACAAGTAACCGAGCTCTGGGTATGCGATTTTCGCGTCCTCTTCGGTCTCGTCGTTCTTGCTCTTGGCATCCTTGAGCTTCAGCTTGGCACCAGTAAAGAGGTTCTTTACCCCATCAATCGCACGCTGGGTTTCCCACTTCTCTCCTGCCTCCTCGGTGATTTCGAAAATGCGCTTGCAGATGAGTTCTCCCACGAGACGGGTGCGCTTACCCATCACCTCTGCGGGGAAGCGCTTGGCGAAATCCTGGCGGACGGCACGCTTCCATGCTTGCGACGAGACACGTTGGCGCTGAACACCACCATAACGTGCGGACTTTGGTGCGCCCATATCGTCACGGTTGATGAGGCTTGGTGGGATGGTTTGAAGGACATGGACGTCAACAGTTAGGGACATGATATTGAACCTTTCTTGATTATTTTTCGGTCTTTTTAGTGAATGGGGCCGTGGCAAAATCTCGTCCCCATCGAAGGAGAACGGAATTTCGGAACTTCGGATTGCGCAACGTCTTCAAATCCTGAGCGAATGCTCCATAGTCAAAGCCAATATTCTTTGAACGAAGAATACTCACCAGGGAACGTGCGTGATACAGCTGCGACTCGTAGCCAGCTGCGGTTAAGATAGCGTCGAAACGAGGCTTCAATGACTCGGATTCACTCTGGGTGTACATCAATCCACATGCTCGTGCGAAACTACATCCTTCTACATGTACCGGCTGGGTAGCAGATTGCATGTGCGATGCGAAAAGCGTCAATGCATAAAACGCCGCTTCCTCTTCGCGAGTTGCAAATAATCCAGGTTCTTCGTCGAGCAGCGCAGGATACATGAGGTTCATGACCCGTTGGAATGCCAGAGGCGCCTTTTCCGGACTCCGGCCAGCATACCGACGCATCTCTGATAGTGTGCTCTTTGCTGCGGCCTCACTACCAGGCTTCTCTCCGCGCTGCAGGTACGCATTCTGTAAACGCTCTGCGGCATTGCTCACCGCCAAAGACAAGCGAGACCGCCTAAGCTGATCAGTCATTCGTGTTTACCATTTCTTTCTTTTTCGATTCTTCCGACAAGAGCGGCAATGAATTATCGAGCCTCCGGCCAAACAATGAAAAATAGGACGCTGCAGTGACAATTTGCGGTTTCTCAGTCGTCGAGCTGAGAAGGGGTCGACCTATCATCGCTCTCGGTCCTGCAGCATGCAGCATGGCTTCTCCACGAGAGAGCATGAAAGACCGCACCTGTTTCTGCCATTCGATTGCGTATTCCTTAGGCTCAGGGCTATCACTCCATCCCGCTACCCACCGATTGAAAGCAGGCTCCAATTGCGCGAGAGCCGAATCCATGGGTTCAGCTTGAAACTCATAGGTACCGCCTGCGGCAACAAGTAAGTTTCCGCCAAACTGTCCAAGCGCAATAGCTGCATTAAGAGTGACATCAGCTGCGTTTAGGGCTGCGCGCCGAACAGCGTCATTTTCCAGAACTGGAAGGTTCAACGTGGTGCGAGCGGTGACACTCGCCGCCACCGATGACGACTGAGCACCATATTCCACGGTGACCATGCCCACGTGTGCTAAGGATGGAGGAAGAACATCTGTCCGCCAGTAGTATGCGAGCTGATCCAGAATTTCCGGGCGTTTCGGGGCTTGCGCTCCCTTCCCTGCTGAAGAAGTACTCCGAAGGTATGGCGCATCGGACTCCATCGCAATGAGCGGTTCAAGAGAACGCCACATAGTTCTTCCCGCATCGTATGGACGCGGGTAGAAGGCAACAAAGTCCTTCTTCGACTGGTTCTTACTGTAGCGGTAGGGTGTCATCGGATCTCCGAATGCGTTAAGGCCGGCATCGGGGATACGGTCACCATTGCTCACAAGAACCGCAACAACCTCATTGTTCTCACGATGAAGCCGAACTCGCCTAGTTTGCCACGTTGCTAGGTCTGCTGGACCACCAATGTGAATAGCTCCTCCATTGCGCTCAGCCGCGGTGTCGGGCTCACGTTCCCACACTGGTTTGTCATTTGGTGTACGTAGGCACGCCTCAGTGGTGTTCAGCGCCAGAGTCTCGCGCAAATTTGCACCTATCAAATAGGTTCCACCGGTCATTCCGGTCCACCCCGTGCCGATTGGGTATCCTTTACCACCCTTAACCCTAGAGTCGCCAACCGCACCAGATTTGATTCCCGAATAGTCGTATGCATGAACATACACAAGCCAGCGCGCAGCCTCTCCGAAACTGAGCTTCTCAAGGGGTTTACCGGCCCGCATCGTGAAGAACTCATCTTCTGCTTCGGGAATGACTCGGTTTATGGGAGAAACTGATCCCTTCTCTGTGTGAAGGTCAGCGACCTGCATGAAGGGATGGTCGGAATCGAAAAGGTTGAACCGGTTTGCATAACCGTCCAAGTACGAAAGCACCTTAATGTCAGCTGCACCTTCAAGAGCATCAGCCCTCGCCTTGACAAACCACTCAGCCATAGAGAATTTAGTTTTTCCCGCAGGCTTGGACACTGAATGTGCCCGCCAAAATATCGCGAGCAAAACGCGGAGAACCGCGTAATCCTGCGCTGGCGAGTCCCCACGCAGCTCCGCAATGTCGTGTGTGCCATCGAATATCTGTCTAATACTCACCAAGAGCGGTTCTCCATGACTGCCGACAGCCGCAATCCACGGTTCATCGAGTAATGAGAACACATCACTGTCTTCGCGTGACATCTTTCCTCCTTAAAGAGCGATAGAGATTTATTTAGGACCTAAATCACGATTTTCAGGGCGGGCCTCGGGTTCTCCAGTTGGCCTTAATAAAGTTGTCTCGACTCACAATCCTATTTCACCTCCAAGCCCAGTTCCGGCGAATACTTCACATCGAAACCAGCAATGTTTGCCTCCCCAGTAGAATCCAGCCGCAGTGCAACTTTGTTCTTAAGGAGAAAGCTGTCTACCCACCCAACAGGGGTTTCTTTTTCAAGTTGATCGATTACTCGGTCGAATACAGATTCGTGCTTGCTCATCCGGGTGGGGAGTCGAACGGTAGCGCCGGCGAGATGTCGGGCCAATGAAAACTCCGGGCTCTCGTCGTCGAGCACGTACTCACTTTCTGTTCCCCATGGGCGATACCCGAAGTCCCCCGTCTCGATAGGAATAACTTCAATGGTCGGATCAGCGTCTCTAACTTGAGCAATAGCTGCTTCTTCCTTATCCACAGCTGACCCCTTAGACTCAAAGTAACGTGCAAAAAGTGCACGATAATTGCCTACGTCGGGATCCGGATAACGGAACGTCTCCGATCGATTGATTGCCAAGTTTTGTAGCTTGCGGCTTTCTTCTCTCGCCTCGTCCCATGCAGGCTGCCAGTCCGCCACTGGTGACTCTGGATCAGCGACCGTTGCGTAAGTACCGCGGACTATGCCAGCAATGTCCTCTGGGCGCCGATATCCCTCACTCAGCCACTTCCGTGAAACCGCAGCAGCAGAAGCTAGAAGTACTGCAGGGTCATAAATAGCGGCCGTGCCAGAGTCGAAAACGGGCATCTCGTCCCATCCCTCTGCCCCTCTTATGAAGAGGCGAGCGCGACGCAGTTTTTCAGGCCGATCTTCCAGTGGCCGCTGGTGACGGTGCAGACGGCCAGCGCGTTGAACGAGCAGATCGATAGGCGCCATGTCAGAAATCATGACGTCGACGTCAATATCCAAAGATTGCTCGACCACCTGGGTAGCAACATAAATACGTCGATACGGGCGAGACCTCCCGCGCCTAGCCTCTGGTCCAAGTTGTTGAAGCATCTTGCCCTCCTTCACCGCGCGCTCATGCGCGATGAAAGCTGCATGATGCAGTTCAACCTCGTCTGGGAACTTTTTTACCAGCATCGAATAGGAATTCTGCGCTCGCCGGACGGTATTGCACACGACAAGCGCGCAACCTCCATCAGTGAGTAACTCCTCGCACAACGTTAAGAGCTCACGATCAGTGTCTCCAATCACGGACACGTCCGCGTGAATCTCATTAGGGCCGATATCGAGTGATTCCTCACGCACTCCATTTGCATCCGCAATCGTAAGTAGCGGATACCCATCGCTTACAGACTCCCAGTCCTCTTCTCCCAGAACCGAACGATAGGCTTGCACCAGACTTTCCTTCTTATCTACCGGCAAAGTCGCCGACAACAAGATGACCGGTACCTCATACCAAGCGAGCCATTTCAAGGTCGACTCTAAATACGCACTCGTAAACGAATCATATGCATGGACCTCGTCAATAATGACGACTTTTCCGGCAAGACCAAGGTGGCGAAGCATGTTGTGGCGGGATTGCAGTGCCATCATCAAAACTTGGTCTACTGTCGACACAGCGAAGTTAGAGAGCAGCCCCTTCTTGGGAGAAGCGAACCATTCCATCGCGGTAACGCTCCCATTATCCGAAGTATCGGTGCCGACTCCTTTAACTCGCAGTCTCTGATACTCCTTGACCAAGCTATTCATCGAATGTGCAAGGTAGGCCGCAGTCGTATCACCTGCGGGAACGACATTCTGTGCCCACTGAATCACCCTGTTAAAGAGGCCATTCGCTGTAGCCATCGTCGGCGCAGCGAAAACTA
The DNA here is from genome assembly GCF_001807295.1 of Corynebacterium sp. HMSC06C06. Taxonomy (NCBI): domain Bacteria; kingdom Bacillati; phylum Actinomycetota; class Actinomycetes; order Mycobacteriales; family Corynebacteriaceae; genus Corynebacterium; species Corynebacterium sp. HMSC06C06. The sequence continues at coordinate 45,491 of NZ_KV788484.1, read as the reverse complement.
CCCCATGGCAACCATGCTTTTCTGCGTACGCATGTGCTGCAGCTAAAGCCGCCTCCGTTTTACCGCTACCAGTAGACGCTTCAATAATGTGCAGTGAAGCCCCCTCGGATCTGCGGGCCTGGGCAAAAGCCCGCTGTTGAATGGGCCGCGGATCCCACTCATCAGGCCAACCAAAGGCCGCAGCAAAGTACTCCGCAACGTCAGGTTTCATTGTCTTAGAAGCGCTCCACAAGCCTGCAAACCCAATCGACGCCAGCCCATCCTGAACCCGTTGCTCTTGTTCACAATCGAAAACATACGGAAAGGCCCGTTCATTTGACGCACACCAGTCAGCAGCAATGACCAGTCCCGTAATCAGTTGAATCGTAGGTACAAACAGCTCTGATTGAATCTTTCCTATGATCGGCTTCACCTCAGTGGCATCGGCCATTGCTTCAATAACAGCAGCCTGAACTAACAACCAGTTCTCTGGGTACTCACGGAGAATTGCGCGAGCCCTGTCGTAATCCACTGTTCTGGCAGGAATTCCGTGGTGCGACTCGACGACACTCGCAATAGTTTCCGCAACTGGCCCCCACATTCCCTGTTTCAAAAGCCAGTCATAAAGAATCACCGATGAGGCCAAACCGTGAGGGAAGTAAGCGCCGACTTCTTCGAGCCCAAATTCCAGATCTAATCCAACGTCTTCGAGACTTCCAAGGATCATCTCTGCGTTGGCCCCAGGCGGTATCTTGCGCTGAAAACTTCTGGTGATTTTGCCGACATCGTGGATCCCTGCCAAGAACACGGCCAATGCTCGGACTTCAGAAACCTCAAGCCTTTCTGTTGTAGCCAATGATTGCTTAATTGAATCCGCAACAAACGTGTCCCACAAACGTGAAGCAACATCCCGGGTATCTACAAGGTGCTGCCACACCGACAAATAACCCGACTCATCCCCAGGTTTAGCCCACGCTAGCGATGCTGGACCGAGAAAGCTTTCACCTACCATAACAATCAACTTACCTCAGATCCACAACTCAAGGATTACTATTAAAAACTTTCAAATTTAAGTCTACTACAGAGCGGCGGTACGATATGCATGTTGCAATGACTCCCGCAGTTGTCGGGATGAGCCAAGTAAGCCTTGAGTTGATAACTTGGCAGCAACTTCTTACCCGCGCAAGCGGGTTTTTCAGTTCACTCATGTCTTCAATTTAAACGGAGACTATGACACGCGAGTCGAGAAGTCGCACACAAGTTCCATAGCAGTTGCTAACGCAATGAATCTACCTCGCCCAAACATCTTCCTCAGCAATACCGAGTTCCACTTGCTCACGAAGAATCAACTCAAACGCCGTGGTCGTGCTCTGGGAAAGCTTAGAGCAAGTCTCTGTCTCACTTTTGGGTAAAGCTCACGCCATATACGGATTGGTATTTGAGAGCATTCACTAGCCACGAAATAGGCAAGGTGAGCGAAAGCCCCAAACTACGCAGCTTATGCTGTCGCTGCTATGGAGGACCTAGATTCCATAAGACCTCGGAAAGCGGGGCGTCTGTGTTTACACCAGCCCTGGATCAAAAATCAGCCCACAACAGTCGAAGCCGAAATAGTCGGGATAGGTCAGCCTCTAAGGACAGCCGAATATCCCTTAAATTCCTTTCTGCTAAGCCAGCACTTGGCGCAGCGGCGCCTCCGCCAGCTCCTCAACCATCCACGGGCTGAAGGCAAACGGGGTGGCCTCGGCGGCGCGGATGAGCTCGGCGGGTTCGACCCACTCGTAGGAGTCGACCTCGTCTGGGTTAGGCTGCGGCTCTACTCCGGGCGCGAGCTCCACGAGGAAGACCGGGCAAATCTCGTGTTCGACGATGCCAGAGGAATCCACCGCGCGGTAGGAAAAGTCCGGCAGCACTTCGCGGACCTCGGAGATCGCAAGGCCAAGCTCAAAGTGGGCACGGCGGATGACTGCAGCGGCGTTCTCCTCGCCTGGGGCGGGGTGACCGCAGAAAGCGTTAGTCCACACGCCCGGCCACGTCTTCTTGCTCAACGCACGGCGAGTGACCAGGACCTTGCCTTCACGCAGTACCCACGCAGAAAACGCGAAGTGGAGCGGGGTATCCGTCGTGTGGACGGCCGCTTTATCAGCTGTTCCGGCTGGTAGTCCGTCGGAACCGGCGAGGACTACGAGTTCTGTCATAGGTTAAGATCTCCCACGTAAGTAACGTTTCCGATGGTCAAGCGGGCGTTCCACAGGTTGCCCGGGGCCACGTTGAAGCGGTACTGCAAGTTGGTGGAAGCACCGGCGCCCAGCGGAAGGTCCAGCCCAGGGGCGGCAACATCGGGGTTGGTCGCGGCGTCGTAAGGCAGCAGCTCAATCTTGGACCAGCCACCATTGCCGTCAGCGCGCTCAAGGACGGGATCCTCGAAAGCATCAACAGGTAGGGCCTGGTCATTGAGGTTGTGCAGCTTGATGGTCACCACAGATCCCTGCACGGAGTCGGAATAGACGCCTTGCAGCTCCCACTCGACGTTGAGCCCATCGTCCTTAACTTTGGCGCCGAGATCCGAGGTAATTTCCTTGTTGTCTACGTCTTTGGGCTCGTACGGAGGCTCTTCAGAGCTGGAAACCACGATGTTTTCGCCCAAACCAGTATCCTCTGGCTGCAGAATGGCGCAGCCCGAAGTGATGGTGCTGATTGCAGCCAAGCCGGCAATCATTTTCAGAGACCTTTTCACCACGAATTCCTCTTTGCTGTGGGACAAAACAAACTTTCCTCAATACCTTAACGCAGACAGCTCCATTCCCCGCGATCACGGCTCTACAAACAAAGCACAGCTATGCCTTTTCTTGGCACTGACTATGCCGCTATCTGCTTGGAGTGGCATACTGTCCGTTTGCTTGAAAGTTAGGCCGTGCGGCCTTGCCTCCTACCGAATTGAGCTAAACCCCGTGAATTCCATTCTGCGCATCACTCGCAGTGCCTCCGCACTGTGGCCCTTTTACGTAGGTGTCCTCTTCACCGCCACCATCACTGCGGTGTTGTCGCTTGTCTCGCCGTTCCTGGTTCGCGAAGCCACCGACACCATCGTTGACTCGCTGGGCAGTGGGACGCCGGCTGGCGACGCCCTGCGTACCGTCATGTGGCTGGTCATCGCCCTGTTCGCCGCGGACGCGATTGGCAATCTCGTCAGGAACGTCGGCGGTTACATCGGCGACGTCATGGTCGCCCGCCTGCGCCAGATCCTGTCCACGCGCTACTTTGCCAAGCTGCTCTCCGTGCCCCAGGGCTACTACGACAACCAGGTCACCGGCACCCTAATTGCGCGTTTGGACCGCTCGATCTCGAATATCACGCAGTTTGTGCAGTCCTTCTCCAATAACTTCTTCACGATGCTCATCGAGGCCATCGCCGTCCTCGTCATCATGGGTTTCTACTACTGGCCGCTAGCGATCCTGCTCGCCGCCCTCTTCCCCATCTACATGTGGCTGACTGCGCTGACCTCCACGCGCTGGCAGAAGTACGAGGGCAAAAAGAACGCCGACATCGACGAGGCCAATGGCCGCTTCGCTGAGGTCATCGGCCAGGTCAAGGTCACCAAGTCCTTCGTGGCCGAGGTCCGCGAACTCCACTACTTTGGCAAGCTCTACCGCCGCATCGTGGACACCACCAAGCCGCAGTCGCGCTGGTGGCACTCCATGGACACCGTCCGCGGCGTGGCCATGGCCCTTATCTTCCTGGGCATTTACGGCATCGTTTTCTGGCGCACGCTGGAAGGTCACTTCAGCATCGGTGACATGGTCATGATCCTGCAGCTGGTCAACCTAGCCAAGCAGCCGGTGTTCATGATGAGCTGGATCGTTGATACCGCACAGCGCGCCATCGCCGGCTCCAAGGACTACTTCAAGGTCATGGAGGAAGAGTTCGAGCCCACCGCCAACCAAGGCCTCATCGACGCCACCACGGCTTCCGACGCCCCGGCGCTCGACCTCACCCCGGTTGCCCCGCTGGAGCCCACCCCGGGCGAGCCAATCTTTGCCTTCAACGACGTCTCCTTTGCTTATGAGGAGGACAAACCGGTGGTGGACCACATCTCCTTCTCTGCGGAGGAAGGCCACAAGGTGGCGCTCGTGGGCGAGTCGGGCGGCGGCAAGTCCACTCTGGTCAACCTGCTGCTGGGCCTGTACCAGCCATCCGAGGGGCAGCTCAGCGTCTTGGGCCACGCCGTCGACGAGCTCACCGCAGCGCGCCTGCGCGCCTCGGTGGGCGTGGTCTTCCAGGAGTCCTACCTGTTCTCGGGCTCTATTCGTGACAACATCGCCTACGGCAAGCCGGGTGCCACCGACCAGGAAGTAATCGACGTCGCCAAGCGTGCCAATGCCCACGATTTCATCCAGGCCTTCCCCCAAGGCTACGACACCGTCATCGGCGAACGCGGTCTCAAGCTTTCCGGCGGCCAGAAGCAGCGCGTGGCGGTGGCGCGCGCGATGCTCAAGGACGCCCCTATCCTGGTCCTCGACGAGGCCACCTCCGCGCTGGATACCAAGGCCGAGCGCGCCGTGCAGGCAGGACTGGATGAGCTGATGAAGGACCGCACCACGCTCATCATCGCCCACCGCCTGTCCACCATCGCGGACGTCGATACCATCATCACCCTCGATCACGGCCGCATCGACGAGATTGGCTCCCCCGCCGAGCTCGCTCAGTCCGGCGGCATCTACGCGGAGCTGCTGCGCCTTACCCAGTCCAACTCCCGCGCCGACCGCGAACGCCTGAAGAAGTACGGCTTCGTGGAGCCAGGCCATGACGAGGAGGACTACGAGGATAGCGGCCAAGAATAAATTTCCCAGCCCCTTTTTCAGCCTGCCCGCTAGGGTTGGGAGCATGCAGTTTCCAAGCCTTGAAGAGTTGAAAGCCCGCGGTACCCGCAAGTGGACGGTGTACGGCGAAGACGTCCTCCCACTGTGGATCGCCGAATCCGACTTTGACACCGCCCCTGCGGTCAAGCAGGTCTTGGAAAAGGCCCTGAAGAAACAGACATTCGGCTACACCCCAGCCCCCAAAACCTCTGGCCTCAACGAGGCGCTGGCTGACTTCTACGGTTCCCGCTACGGCTGGCGCCCTAACCCGAAGCAGATCTTCTGGATCGGCGATGCCGTCCGCGGCCTCCTAGTGGGTCTGCAATACTTCACCCGCCCGGGCTCTGCCGTCGTAGTGCCGGTCCCTTCCTACCCGCCGCTGCTGGAGCTGCCGGAGACTGCCGGCCGCGAGAAGATTGAGACCTCCCTGGAGCTCGACGATATTGAGCGCGCATTCCAGGCAGGTGCCGGGTCCATTCTCCTTTCGAACCCGTACAACCCGCTGGGCATCGTTTTCGACGAGGAGTACCTGACCGCACTCGTCGCCTTGGCTGAGAAGTACGACGCACGCATTCTCTCCGACGAGATCCATGCTCCCCTAGTCTTCAATGGCAAGCACATTCCGGTTGCCTCCCTAGGCGAGGCCGGTGCACGCCGCGCTCTTACCGTGACCGCCACGTCCAAGGCATGGAACACCGCGGGCCTCAAGTGCGCGCAGATCATCTTCTCCAACGCCGACGACGTCGCAACGTGGAACTCCCTGACCGGTGTGGCCAAGGACGGAACCGGCACCCTCGGAGTCTTGGCGGCCGAGGCCGCCTACCGCGATCAGGAGTTCCTGGATGAAGAGCTGGAGTACCTGCGCGAGACCCGTGACTGGCTCGTTGAAGAACTACCGAAGCGCGTGCCAGGGCTCAAGTCCAGCCAGCCGGACGCCACCTACCTGCTGTGGCTCGACTTCCGCGAGACCGCCATCGGGGACAATCCACAGCCGGCGAAGTGGCTGCGTGAGCATGCCAAGGTGGCCTTCAACGAGGGCGAAACCTTCGGCACTGGAGGCTCGCATCACGCGCGTCTGAACTTCGCCACGTCCCGCGAGATCCTCGAGGAAGCACTCAACCGCCTCGAGAATGCTTTCGAGCGATAATTAGAAATTTGCCTTTACTTCCCATCACCGATTAACGTCGTGTGAGAAACTCATCCCAAGGATTGAGACAAACGAGGAAGATAATGACAACACAAACAGATACCGCCGCGAGCCCGGTTACTGGCTCCAACACGAAGCCCACGATGACCATCATCGTGGCTTCGCTCATGCTCTTTTCCATGTTCTTCGGCGCTGGAAACCTGATTTTCCCGCCGATGGTGGGCGTCGCTTCCGGCACCAACTTCTGGCCTGCCATTCTGGGATTCCTCGCCGCAGGCGTCTTGTTGCCAGTCCTAGCCGTGGTGGCAGTGTCCATCTCCGGCCAGTCCGTGCGCGATATCGGCAACTACGGCGGCAAGTTCTTCGGCGTTGTCTTTTCCGCCATGGCATACCTTGCTATCGGCGCTTTCTACGCTTTGCCGCGCACCGGTGCGGTTTCCATGGAGACCGCCATCACCCCGCTGTTTGGCTGGGAAGGCTTCGGCGCCAACGTCACCTACAACATCATCTTCTTCCTTATCGCCCTTGCTTTGTCCTGGAAGCCCAACAGCATCATTGACACCCTGGGCAAGTTCCTGACCCCTGCACTGGTCATCCTGCTGCTTGTGCTCATCACTTTGGCCACGTTCGGCGCTGAACGCGTCCCGGCCGCCCCCACCGAAGATTACACCTCCGCACCAATGGTCACCGGCCTGTTTGAGGGTTACAACACCATGGATGCCATCGCAGGTTTGGCGTTCTCCATCGTCATTGTCTCCTCCCTACAGTCCAAGGGTTTCAAAGCCGGCAAGCAGGTCATCAGCGGCACCATCACAGCGGCCGTCATCGCCGGTGGCCTCCTCGCCTGTATCTACCTGGGCCTGGGCTGGATCGGCCAGACCATCCAGGATGGACAGTCTTATGAGTCCGGCGCAACACTGCTTGCCGACGCCGCGAACTCCACCATGGGCGGCGTGGGCCAGGCGGTATTCTCCGCGATTGTCATCCTCGCCTGCATGACCACCGCCGTGGGCTTGATTACTGCAACCTCTGAGTTCTTTGCTCAGCTGGTCCCTAAGACCACCTACCACTTCTGGGCCGTAGTCTTCACCCTGCTTTCTATCGCCTTCGCATTCCAGGGCCTCGAGACAGTGCTTTCTATCGCGGTTCCGTTCATCATCTTCCTCTACCCACCAGCTATCACGCTCATCGCTTTGACCCTTATCCAGCCGGTGGTCAAGAACGCCGTGGCCTTCCGCTGGGCCTTCCTGCTTGCACTGTGGACCTCCGTGGTCTGGTCTGCGCTGACGGTGCTGGCAAACCAGGGCTGGCTGGCTGCTGCCGAGCCGCTACTGAACGCCTCCCCAGGCCAGTCCGTCGACTTGGGCTGGTTCGTTCCAACCGCCGTTACGGCGCTCATCGGCGTTGCCATCGACTTCGCTCAGCGAAAGAATTAGAGAGAAATAAATGGTGCTGGCGTAGCGTTGGAAGACGAGAACGAACTCGCACATCAATGCCAACTAAGGACCTATTTCAGTGACGGAACACGCCAAGCTATCAATCCTCGACTTTTGCACCATTTACGAGGGCGAGACCGCCTCACAGTCCATGGCCAGGTCCGTGGAGCTAGCCCAAGAAGCCGAAAAGCTGGGCTACTCCCGCATCTGGTACACCGAGCACCACAACATGCCGAACATCACCTCGTCATCCCCGGCGGTGCTCATTTCCCACATCGGCGCTAAGACCAACACCATCCGCCTGGGAGCAGGTGGCGTCATGCTGCCCAACCACTCCCCTTATGTCATCGCCGAGCAGTTCGGCACGCTAGCTGAGCTCTACCCCAATCGCATCGACTTGGGCCTCGGCCGTGCGCCCGGCACCGACATGCACACCCTCGGCCGCGCCCTGCGCCGCGATGCCCACGCCGCTGAGCGCTTCCCCGAGGACGTCAAGGAGCTGCAGGGCTACCTCTCCGGCAAGTCCTTGGTTCCCGGTGTGCAGGCCATCCCCGGCGTAAACACCCACGTGCCGCTCTACATTCTGGGCTCATCCATGTTCGGCGCATCCCTAGCAGCGAAATATGGCCTGCCTTATGCCTTCGCTTCCCACTTCGCGCCGACCCACCTGGAGTCCGCCACGGCGTACTACCGCACCAACTTCGAGCCTTCTGAGGCACTCAGCGAGCCTTACGTCATTGCCGGCGTTAACGTCCTAGCCGCCGACACCAAGGAGGCGGCCGACGCCGAATACGAAAAGGTCTGCTTCAACCGCGTCAAGGCATTTGCCGGCCGCGGCAAGCACCTCACCGACCAGCAGGTCGAGCAGATCGTTAGCTCCTACCAAGGCCAGCAAATTCTCGACATGCTGCAGTACAGCGCCGTGGGCACCACCGATGAAGTCCGCGAGTACCTCGAGGGCTTCCAGGAAAAGGCTCAGGCGGACGAGCTCATGATTTCTCTGCAGTCCACCACGCACGACAACGTGCTCCACAACATGGACCTTCTGGCGAAGGCTTGGGATCTGCACTAGAAATCCTGCGCAAATCAAAACTACATATCAGCTGGAGCGCGAATGCACGACCACTGGTCATGCAGTTTCCAGCAAGTTACCTGTGCGGCAGCTGGACTATTTTCAAAATAGGGGAAACACATAACTTCCATGAAATTGAAACCTTGGATTTAACTTGATTAGCATTTCCATTGTTCAGTAGCGAAGGTGGACGCATGGCAGTGCGCGATGTGCAGCATCACAAAAAAGATCTCAACTCTGCGTGCAGAGGTATTAGTCAGTTCCGGACGCGGGCGCCGCTCAGTAGTTCTGGGCCGATTCAACTCGGAAGACTTTGATTCCATCCTTTCCATTTCCCACTGGCTCGAAAGCCGCGGCCTTGATGCCGAATCAGGTTCCATCCACAGCCACCTTTTTGAAAAGGGTGTCGATTACGACAATGCCCACCGGCTTCCAACTCTCGTTTATGCCTCTGACGAAGACGCACAGGCTCTTGCCTGCGAGCCCGGTGCACCCCTATGGCGCTTCCCGCTCGAGCTATCTGACTAGATTTCGCGCAACCCACCCCCACCGATTAACCTGCTTTCATGAAGAAAGTACACCTAGCGCGCATGGCCTGCGCGCTGGTTCTCGGGGCGTCGCTAAGCGCGTGCTCAGCCGGACACACGGCGGTCAAACCCACCGCCAGTGATTCCCTGACCATCGCCGCAACCGGCGCCGCCACCTCTCTCGATTTCACCAATGTAGGCGGCGCGGCCATTCCCGCTGCACTCATGAGCAACGTATACGAGACCCTCGTACGTATTGAGGGCGATGAGATAGTCCCCGGACTTGCCGAGAACTGGGACACCGAAGGCACCACCTACACCTTCCACTTGCGCAAAGGCATCAAGTTCAGCAACGGTGACGCCTTCACCGCTGAGACCGCCGCCTACTCCATCAACAACGTGAAAGAGAACTGGACCAACGGCATCGCCAAGCAGATGGCGGTAGTTGACTCCGCCACCGCAATCGACGAGCACACCCTCAAGGTGAAACTGTCCAAGCATTCCAACGGCTGGCTGTGGTCCATGGGCACCGCCATCGGCGCGATGATGACCCCCACCGCCACGGACCTTGCCACCACCCCGGTGGGCACGGGCCCGTTCACGCTCGCAGGCTTTACCCCAGGCGAGTTCATCTCCCTGACCCCTAACCGTGACTACTGGGGGAAGGTCCCGCAGGAAGACGTGACCATTCAGTACTTCCCCGATGCTGTCTCCTCCGTGAACTCGCTGAAGTCCGGCGGCGTCGACGTAGTGTGGGCAATGCAGAACCCGGAGCTCCTCGATGACTTGGGTTCCGACATCCGCACCACGGTAGGCACCACCAACGGCGAGGTGCTGCTTTCCATGAACAACAACGCCGCGCCTTTCGACGACCCTCGCGTGCGCCAGGCCGTGGCCTACGGCGTGGATCGCGATGCCGCCAACCAGGTCCTGTGGGGCGGCATGGCCCAGGACACCGGCGGTGCACCGGTCCCACCGACGGACCCTTGGTCTAGCGATAAGGACTACTACCGATTCGACCCCGAGCGCGCGAAAAAGCTCCTCGCTGAGGCCGGTGCCGTGGGAGCCCCCGTCACCATCACCGCGCCGACCCTGCCTTATGCCCAGCGCGTCTCAGAGCTGCTCTACTCCCAGCTGACCGAGATCGGTTTCGACGTCACCCTCGAGTCCGCCGAGTTCCCCGCCGTGTGGCTGGGCCAGGTCATGGGCGCCAAGGATTACCAGATGTCGTTGGTCTCCCACGTGGAGCCGCGCGACATCCCCACGCTCTTTGGCAACCCAGACTACTACCTGGGCTACGACTCGCAGAAGGCCCGTGACCTGCTCGCGGCTGCCGACGCCGCCCCCGAGGAGCAGTACCCCAAGCTCATGGGCGAGGCTGTGGACCAGATCATGGCCGACGCCGGTGCACTGACCTTGATGAACATGCCCAACATCGTGCTCTATCGCGACGGGATTGAGGGCCTTGACCCCAATCAAATCACCGACGCCATCGAGCTGCGCAACTTAAAGGAGCAGGCATGACCTACCTCAAGGCGCTGGCCAAGTTCGTCCTGACCTTGTTTGCGGCCTCCGTTGCTATCTTCCTGCTCATGCGCGCAGTGCCCGGCAACCCGGCGCGCGTGGCGCTGGGCGTGAACGCCACTGACGAGGCCGTCGCCGAGCTCACCCAGACCCTCGGCCTTGATCGCCCGCTTTTCACCCAGTACTTCGAGTGGGTGGGCGGGCTGCTCAGCGGCAGCTTCGGCACCTCGCTGTCCTCACAGCAGGACATCACTCCGCTGGTGCTGGACCGCGCCCAGGTCTCCCTCATCCTGGTGGGCTTGGCCATCGTGCTAGCGCTAGCCGGCGCTGTGCCCATGGGCATGTGGCTGGCGCGCACGGGCAACACGTTCGTCTCGGCACTGACTCAGATCGGCATCGCCGTCCCGAGCTTCCTCGTGGGCATCATCATGGTGGCCTTCTTCGCCGTGCGTCTGGGCTGGCTGCCCGCCAACGGCTGGATTCCACCGGACCAGGACTTCGGCGACTTTATCGCCCGGCTCATCATGCCGGTGATCTCCCTGGCCTTGGTGCAGGGCGCGATGCTCACCCGCTACGTGCGCTCTTCCATCGTGGATGTGATGGACCAGGATTACATCCGCACCGCCCGCGCGCTGGGTCTATCCCATGCGGAGGCGCTGCGCCGCCACGGCCTGCGCAATGCGGCCCTGCCGGTGCTCACGGTCACGGGCCTGCAGCTGACCACGCTGATTGTGGGTGCGGTGGTCATCGAGTCCGTCTTCGTCATTCCGGGCCTGGGCAGCATGCTTCTCGACGCCGTGTCCAACCGCGATCTCACCACCGTGCAGACCCTGGTTATGCTGCTGGTCTTTTTCACGTTGGTGATCAACTTGGCCACCGACTTGGCCTACCGCGTAATCGATCCGCGTTTGAAGGAGAAGCGATGAAGAAGTTGGGTTTCGTTCTCGTCGGTATCACCGCCCTCCTCGCGGCGGTCTCCCTTTTCTGGACGCCTTATGCGCCGAACATCGCCTCGCCCGATTTGCTGGCGGGCAGCTCCGCTGAGCATCTCCTCGGCACCGATCGCTTTGGTCGCGACATCGCCTCGCGTCTGATGGTCGGCGCACGCATCACGCTCTTCGTGGGCGTCATCGCCGTCGGCATAGCTGCGCTCGTCGGCGTTCCGCTCGGTGTGGTGGCGGGCATGCGCCGCAATAGCATCCTCGACTCCCTCATCATGCGCGGCTCCGATCTGCTGCTGGCTTTCCCAGCCTTGCTGCTAGCCATCATCGCCGGCGCGGTATGGGGTCCGTCGACGATTTCAGCCATGATCGCCATCGGCATCGCGGGAATCCCTTCCTTTGCCCGGGTGGCACGCTCGGGCACCCTACAGGTGGTCACGCAGGACTTCATCGCCTCGGCGCGCGTTTCCAAGGTTTCAGCGCCCACCATCGCGGTGCGCCATATCCTGCCTAACATCGCCCCGCTTATCATCGTGCAGTCCTCCGTCTACTTCGCACTCGCGATCCTCGCCGAGGCCGGCCTTTCCTACCTGGGCCTCGGCACCACCCCGCCCACCGCGTCTTGGGGCCGCATGCTGCAAGATTCCCAGTCCCTGCTGGCCAGCCATCCCATGCAGGCCTTCTGGCCGGGCCTGGCCATCGCCGCCACGGTGCTGGGCTTTAACCTGCTTGGCGACGCCCTGCGCGACATCCTCGATCCCCGCCTGAAAGGAGGCCAGCGATGAACCACCCCATGCTTTCCGTACAAGACCTGTGCATCCGCACCGGCAAGGAGACCATCGTTGGCCCGCTCAGCTTTAGCATTGAACCCGGCCAACGCCTGGGCATCATCGGTGAGTCCGGCTCCGGAAAGTCCCTGACCGCGCTGGCCATCATGGGCTTACTGCCAAAGAACCTCCACGCTGAGGGTTCCATCGAACTTGGCGGACGCGAGCTCGTGGGCCTGCGTGACCGCCAGGTGCGCAAGCTGCGCGGCGCCGACATGGCGATGGTCTTCCAGGAGCCGATGAGCGCGCTCGACCCGCTCATGCGCGTAAGCAAGCAGCTACGCTACGCCGGCGCGTCTGCTGAGGCGCTCAACGAGGTGGGCCTCGATCCGGCCCTTGCCTCGCGCTTCCCGCACGAGCTGTCTGGCGGCCAGCGCCAGCGCGTAATGATTGCCATGGCCATGGCCCGCAACCCCAAGCTGCTCATCTGCGACGAGCCCACCACGGCCCTCGATGCCACCACGCAAAACGGCATCCTGGACCTCATTATGGAACTGACCCAGCGCCACAACACCGCGCTGCTGTTCATCAGCCATGACCTACGCGTCATCCGCCGCATGTGCCCTGAGACGTTGGTCATGCAGGACGGCCAGATCGTCGAATCCGGCGCGGCGCTGGACATCCCCCAGCACCCGTACCCCAAGCACCTCATCGCGGCCTCCCAGTCCAAGCCGGCCGCCACTGAGCCGAAGCTCGGCGAGGTTGTCATTTCCCTCGACCACGTCACCAAGGCTTACGGCTCCACTATTGCGCTTTCCGACGTCTCCCTCGAAGTACGCAAGGGCGAGCGCATCGGCGTCGTCGGCAGCTCCGGCTCGGGTAAGACGACGTTGCTCAAGCTCATCACCGGCCTCGAGCAGCCGACCTCCGGGTCCGTGCAGGTGGAAGGCCGCGTGCAGATGGTATTCCAGGACCCGCAAGGTTCCCTCAATCCGCGCATGCCGATCTGGAAGATCGTGGCTGAGGGCTCACCCACACCGGTCACACGTGCCGAGATTGCGAAAGTCTTGGCGGAGGTCGGCATCGACGAGGATGCCTTGGACCGCTTCCCCCACGAGTTCTCCGGCGGCCAGCGCCAGCGCATCTCGATTGCCCGCGCGGTCATCGGCAACCCGGACATCCTCCTCGCCGACGAAGCGGTCTCCGCCCTCGACGTCTCCGTGCGCGCCCAGGTCCTCGAGCTGCTTGAGAGGCTCGTTGAAAGCTACGGCCTGACGCTGGTGTTCATCTCGCATGATCTGGGTGTGGTCAAGCAAGTGTGTTCCAGCCTGACTGTCATCTACCATGGTGAGCTGGTCGAACGCGGAGTATGGTCCGCCCCACAGCACCCGTATACCAAGTCGCTTCTAGAGGCTGCGCAGGGGTAACGTATGCCGCGATATGAGCGAATTGATTGAGCATCCCCTACCGCAACGCCCGCGCCCGCTGCAGCTTTTCACCGCCTACAACTCTTCGGTGACTCGCTGGCCGGGCGCGATGCGTGCTGCTCTCGCCATCGCCATTCCCGGCACGCTCGCCATCCTCACCGGCCACCCCGACGCCGTGCTGTTGGTCACCGCGGGCGCGATGTCCGTCATTTACGGCGAGGGGCACCCCTATCGCACCCGCCGTTGGGTGATTCTCACTGCGGGTGTGCTCCTTACCTTGGCCGCTACCGTTGGTTCGCTGGTGGGTGAGCTCGTCTTCGCCCCGGGCCACGGACACTGGTGGCTTTTGCTGTCTGCGGCCTTTGCTATTTCCATTGGCGCGCTCGGCGCCTTCCTGCAGAATGCGCTACGTCTGCCGCCGCCGGGTTCCTTCTTCGTGGTGATGGTCGGCGGCGGCTCCACCATGCTCGCGCGCACCGACATCACCCCCTTTGAGGTCGCTGCCTGGTCCATTGCGGGTGTCATCGCTGCGTACTGCCTGGGCATGCTGCCTCGCTTCCACTCCCCGCACGGTCCGGAGACCCGCACTGTCGCGACCCTAGAGAAGGCCACTGCCGCCTTTGAGAACTCCACAACCGACGTCTTGGCACGCCACCATCAGGCGCAGACTGCGCTGGCGAATACGTGGCAAGCGCTTTCCGACGCCGGTATCGTCCGCGGCGGCCGCGTCATCCAAGCATCACAAGGCCACCTCGTGGAGCGTGCCCTTGCCGCGCAGAACCGCATCGTGCAGCACAACCAGTCACTGGATCTCTCTGCCAACTCGGATGAGCTTTCTGACTCCCCGACCTACGTCGACCCAAACCGCACCGCCATCCCGCACACCAAGCCGACGATGCGCTACCGCATCTACCGCGCGTCGGTGGGCAACTCGCATGCGGTGGTGACGGTAGAGAAGATTCTGCTTGCGGCCATCGCCACCACGCTCGTGGGCCTTGCACTGGGCCTCGACCGCCCGGACTGGGGCGCAGTTTCCGTGCTGCTTCTTCTGCAGTGGGGCCCGGACCACGTGCCCGGCACCATCCGCGGATTGCAGCGAATGGTGGGCTCGCTGCTCGGTGTGTGCGTGTTCTACCTCATTGCGTCCTTCGGTTTAGAAAGCTGGACGCTGCTGCTCGCGCTCGCTGCCTGCCAATTCTGCGCGGAGATCTTCGTGGTCAAGAACTATGCCATCTGCGTCATCTTCTCCACGCCGCTGGCGCTGCTCATGGGTCATACGGCCGATCACTTGGCGTTCACGGCTTTCTCCCGCATCTGTGAGATCGCTCTGTCGGTGGTCTTTTCCTTGCTGGTGCTCTGGCTCTGGAAGCCGCGTGCCCAGCTGACCAACCACTACCGTCTGCAGGTCCGCTGCCAGGAAGCAATCACCAGCCTGCTGGGCGCACTACTTTTCTCGACCCCCGACGAGTCCCTGGCTGCTCGCCGCGACCTGCAGTACGAGCTGCTTTCTGAGCGCCGCTCCATCCAGTCCATTGCAGTCAACCACCCGCAACACGTGGGTGAGTTCTGGCAGCGCCACCTTGCCCTGCAGCATGCGGGCTATTTCATCTTGGATTACTGCTCAATTCACCCGGACGAGGTTCCGGGTGACATCAACGCGCTGGTATCCCTAGCGCGAATAGACTTCGAAAAGTAGAGATTTATCGAGCACATGCTCTTCGATGCGCTCGAAGACCTCAAAAGCCGATAGCAACTCGGCCTCTGCGACGTTGTACGAAGAATTATCAAAATTTGGCAGTTGCATTCGTGGCAATCCAATCCATTAGAAACTCTGATTCCCTGATACTAGCGGATAAGTTGGCACTTGCACCTTTTCTCCTGAACAATGGAGGGCCAATGTCTAAAAGGCAGGCCCATTGAGGTGCCGCCAAGTTAGGAAAGTTTGTCTTCTCCCATCAACGATTCGCCGAGTACCCCTGCATCTACGAACACAGATACGAACACAGAAGCCCGCGCCGTGGGCCTCTATCCCCACGACATGCACCCGGGCCTCGTCCCAGGCATCGGCGTTGAGAACCAGCGCAACACGTTCGGGCTTGATAAGGCCTTGTTCTCCGTGACGGCAATCGCCGTCGTCAGCTTCATCATCTGGGGCATCTTATCCCCGGAGTCGGTCTCCGCGGCGTCGTCAAGCGCATTCTCGTGGGCAATCACCAACACCGGCTGGCTGCTCAACATCACCATGATGATGGCCATCGTCACCATGGCCTACGTGGGCCTGTCCCGCCTCGGCCGCATCAAGCTCGGCACCGATGACGAAGAGCCCGAGTTCGGCTGGTTCAGTTGGGTGGCCATGATGTTCGGCGCCGGCATCGGTGTGGGTATCTTCTTCTACGGCCCGTCGGAGCCGCTTTCGCACTACCTCACCCCGCCGCCGCACACCGTTGACGGCAACACGGTTGAGGCTCTGCACCAGTCCATGACCCAGGCACACTACCACTGGGGTCTTTCCCCGTGGGCTGCTTATGCATTGGTAGGCGGTGCAATTGCCTATTCCTCTTATCGCCGCGGCCGCGTCCCGTTGATATCTTCGATCTTCAAGCCGCTGTTCGGCTCCCGCGATACTGATGGGCCACTGGGCAAGCTAATCGACGCCCTCGCACTCATCGCCACCCTCTTTGGCACCGCTGCAACGCTGGGCGTTTC
This sequence comes from Corynebacterium sp. HMSC06C06, assembly GCF_001807295.1. Taxonomy (NCBI): domain Bacteria; kingdom Bacillati; phylum Actinomycetota; class Actinomycetes; order Mycobacteriales; family Corynebacteriaceae; genus Corynebacterium; species Corynebacterium sp. HMSC06C06. The sequence goes on along the minus strand of NZ_KV788484.1, from coordinate 29,106 downwards.
CGCCATCCAGATCGGTGAAGGCGTCTCCATCATCCGCGATGCCGGACCGCTGACCAATACCGCGCTCATCGTCATCATTGCGGTTCTCGGCTGTGGTTTTATCATCTCCGCAGTCTCCGGCGTCTCCCGCGGGGTGCGCTACCTGTCCAACATCAATATCTCGCTCACGCTGGGCCTCGTGGTCTTCGTCTTCCTCACCGGCCCAACCTTGCTGCTGCTCAACCTCATCCCCTCGGGCATCGTCACCTACATCGACCAGCTGCTGCCGATGATGGCCAAAGGCCTGTCCTGGGGCGATGAAACCATCGAGTTTCAGTCCTACTGGACCGCCTTCTATTGGGCATGGTGGATTGCATGGACGCCGTTCGTGGGCATGTTCGTCGCCCGCATCTCCCGCGGACGTACTCTCCGTGAGTTCACCGCCGTGACCGTCTTCGCGCCAACGCTTATCCTCATCATGGCCTTTACCGTCTTCGGCGGAACCTCGATTCAATTTAGCCGCGAAAAGGTCCCAGGCTTCGACGGAACCGCTTCTGGCGAGCAGGTACTATTCACCATGTTCGACAACCTGCCACTGAGCCAGGTAACCCCGTTCATCCTGCTCTCCGTGCTGGCCATCTTCTTCATCACCTCGGCGGATTCTGCCTCCGTCATTATGGGCACGATGTCCTCCAAGGGAGATCCTGCGCCCAACAAACTCGTGGTGGTCTTCTGGGGTCTGTGCATGATGGGCATCGCCATCGTCATGCTGCTTACCGGCGGCGAGGACGTGCTTTCCGGCCTGCAGAACCTGACTATTCTTTCCGCGCTTCCGTTCTGCGTGGTGTTGCTCGTGATGATGGTGGCTTTTGTGACAGATCTGCGTTCTGACCCGATGTTCATTCGCCGCACGTACGCCCGTGCCGCTGTGGAGAACGCGGTTGTCCGCGGCATCGAGGAGCACGGCGACGACTTCGAGCTTTCCATTGAGCATGCTGAGGAGGGCCGCGGTGCGGGCTCCGACTTCGACTCCTCCGCGCAGCGCTACACCGAGTGGTACCAGCGCACGGACGAGGACGGCGAGAACGTTGACTACGACTTCGAGACCGACACCTGGGCTGACGGCTACACCGGCGAAGACAAGGAAAGCTAGCGCTGCTCCAGCACCGCAATCGCGATATGCACGCGGTTCGTGCCGCCAATCTTTTCCAAGATGTGCTTGATGTGCGTCTTTACCGTGGCCACAGAGACATAAAGCTGCTCCGCGATTTCATTATTGTCCAGCCCCTTCGCCACCAGCTGAGATAGCGCAGCAAAATAAGAAAAGCCGCAAGCAATCACTTTGTCTTCTTTGCTGCTGGCGCCTTGGGCTCTATGGACGTTAACGCTGAGAATGTGGGGTGGGGCCAAACCCTGCTCAGCGCATTGACCTGCATTGTTATCTCGACAATCTTGTACTACTCAAGGCCCTCTACCGCAGAGCGCATCACCCTTGTTGCCGGCGAAGGATGCGCGTCTTCTGCAGCCAAGCGCTCAAAGGCGACGGCGGCGAGTGCTGCGGCTTGGTCACCGAGCACCGAATCATCGAACCTCACCAGCGGCGAATGATTCCACTCACGCAGGTGCTCCGGGGTATCCGGATTGACAGTGCCAAACCACATGAAGGTGCCAGGTACCTGCGCCAGTACGTCTCCGAAGTCCTCCGAGGCCATCATGGGCGTTTCCATCGGAATGACATTTTCCGCCCCGAACATGCCACCCCACAGCGCCGCGGCGAATTGATTCTCGCGCGGGTTGGTCTTGGTTGCGGAATACAAAACCTCGAAATCCACCTTTGCGGTGCATCTATGCGACGCCGCGACAGAACTGGCCACTTCCACAACCATCTGGCGCACTTGCTCAATCTTTTCGTCGCGCAGCACGCGCACTGTGGCGCCGAGCATGGCGTGATCAGGAATGACATTAATGGCGCCGTCGCCAGCGCGCAGATTAGTCACCGTGATGACGATCGGCTCGTTAGCGTCGAAGCGGCGAGTCAGTGCAACCTGCAAGGCCATCTGAATCTCCCCCAGCGCTGCGACGGGATCGATGGCATCGTGCGGCCGCGACCCATGGCCGCCCTTGCCATAGACAGTGATCTTCAGATTCGACGATGACGCCATCATGGGCCCGGAGATATGGTGGAAAGTGCCACGATCCTGCGGACCGACATGCAGGCCATAAGCAGCAATCGGACGACGCCCCGCTGCATCGAGGACGCCCTCTTCGATCATCGGGAGCGCACCACCGGGGCCTTCTTCGCCGGGCTGGAACATGAAGGTGACGTCGCCAAGCAAGTGCTCCTTCTGCGCGCACAGCAACTTCACTGCACCGATGAGCCCCGCGGTGTGAAGGTCGTGGCCGCACGCGTGCATCAAGCCGTTGGTGGAAGCAAAAGGATCGCCCGTCTGCTCACGGACCGGCAACGCGTCCATGTCTGCGCGCAGCAGCACCGAAACCGGCCGTGGGCCGCGCTTGCCGCCGCGAAGGACCGCGACCACGGAGCTTAAATCCTGGCCGACCTGGATCTCCAACGGCAGGCCTTTGAGCGCCTCGAGGACCTTCTTTTGCGTCCGCGGAAGCTCGAGCCCAATTTCCGGGTGCTGGTGCATATCCCGCCGGAATTCCTGCAGCTGCGGTAGGAGCTTTTGACCTTGCTCTAAGAACACCTCACTGGCAAGACGCTCACCAATCTTGGCAGCGGTAACTGGCAGCGGTGGAAGCTGCTGGCCTTGGCGAGGTGCCTTCTTCTTGATGGGTTCCATGAATCAATCCTTCCCGGGTTTGACCATCGACACTACATGGAACCCAGTTGCAATGAACTGCACCACAAACTGACATCTGGAGGTCCGAACAGGCGGACTCCCACTGAGGAGCCAGGCCGCGGCACGGTTGAACTCACCGTAGGCAACCTTGGTGGCAACCCACAGAATATGTGGTCGCCTCCGGAGGGACTGCGAGGAACGCGTTTGTACCTTTCGGCTGCGACCGGCGAGGTCACCGACCAAGAGGTGGCAGATTACTCTACCTATCCAATCACTAACCAGATTGCGGGTTCCCTTTTGGAGGCAGGCATCGAGCACACCACGGACTACCTGGACAAAGGAATCCACGGGTGGACCATGTTCGGTCAGCAACTGCAGCGTACATGGGACGGAATTAAGCCGGCGTTGCAGTAGCGTCATCGAAGGAAAGCAACCTTCCTCTCGCTTCCCAGGCGCCCATTCGTTCAGCCACGCTCTGGCGCCAGTTCGCATTGTTGGGAACGAGAAGCCCATTCGGAACGGTGCTCTCCCAGGTGCCGTCTGCCCAGCACCATAGAACTACTCCGGTGTCGGGGTCCATGACATAGAACGCCCTGCCATCCGTCTTGATGTTGTGGCAGCGTTGGCAAAGGCAAACCAAATTATCGCTCGAGGTTTTTCCGCCATCCGCGTAGGGAATTCGGTGGTCGAGCTGCGTAAGGTGCGCAGGCATGTCACAACCTGGACCTCGGCACGTTCCATCGCGCGCCTCAACAAACGCTCGAATTGCTTCAGTCGGGCGGTACCCCTCGGTTTCACCTGGCACGATTTCTCGAGTCGAGGCGCCCTCTGGTGGGTCGATATACCCGTATCCGGGAGCGAAGGCTAGTGAGGTATCAGCCTGCTGGAAAACGTTGATAACGACCTTTTGCTCGATCGGTTCAAGGATGGTGGCCACCAACGCACGGGCAAAGGAGATGCCCTCTTTCTCCGCTCGCTTACGAACTAGGCGGTCAATGGTTTCTGCGGTAACTGCATCAAGGTTGGCGGTGATTTCACCACGACCGGCATACCGCTCCATGCGGTAGCGGTCGCGATCTTCTTCATCTTCGCCTTCAACGCAATAGTGCAGGGCGAGAACCTCAGAAATTACCTTCCGAATACGGGAGGCCTCGGGCAGGCGCTGATTCGGACGACGCGGGGTGAAGAGCTCTTCGAGAGCATCATCCACGAACGGATAGATGCGTTCCTCGACGCCTTGCAGCGCCTTGCCGATGGCCAAAATCCGGTCATAGTCCAAGAACCAGTCCAGTTTGTTGAGGTGACGTAGTTTAGGCAGATACGAGATCTTTTTGAAGCCATAGAACAGATGTTCAGCTTTGTAGGAAGTCAGGCCAAGCTTGCGCGAAACATCTGCGAACGCTAGTTCAGCATCCTCGTCAGGCTGCGGCAAAATTGCATTAAAGGCACGCCAGGTCAGGCGATTACTTTCCACAAATGACCTCCCAACCTCACACTTTGGATTTAGTGGAGCGAAGTAGGGTCCGTCCATCGAGTTTCCTTAAACGTAGTTTTGAGAACAGCATTCGCTGCGCAACTCCCCCTCCGAGCTGCTTGCCACCCAAGCTACAAAACGCCCCGGACACCCGCAAGAATTTTCGAAAATAGAAACGGCGCTATTGGTACTTTTGCCAGTTCGACAAAGCTACTACCCCCGCCTACCCCCGCCGGAAGTTTCAGCCAAAAAGAGCATGCTTGACGACGCCCAGTTCCCCCACCCATGGCAAAGACCCCAGGGCCAAGCCTGGGGTTTTTGGGCTTAGGTCTTAGCCCTCACCGTCGGTAGAAAGCGCTGCCACGAACGCCTCCTGCGGCACGGAAACCGAACCGATGGACTTCATGCGCTTCTTACCAGCCTTCTGCTTCTCCAGTAGCTTACGCTTACGAGAGATATCGCCGCCGTAGCACTTCGCCAGGACGTCCTTGCGCATAGCGCGGATATTCTCACGCGCAATGATCTTGGAGCCAATGGCTGCCTGGACCGGGACCTCGAACTGCTGGCGCGGAATGAGCTCTTTAAGCTTCTTCGTCATCTTGTTGCCGTACCACTGCGCCGAATCGCGGTGAACGATGGCAGAGAAGGCGTCGACCGGATCACCGTTGAGCAGGATATCCACCTTGACCAGATCAGAGAGCTGTTCCCCAGCCTCTTCATAGTTCAGCGAAGCATAGCCCTTAGTGCGGGACTTCAGCATGTCAAAGAAGTCGAAGATGATTTCACCCAACGGCATCGTGTAGCGCAGCTCCACGCGGTCCTCAGAAAGGTAGTCCATGCCGCCCATCTGGCCGCGCTTGGACTGACACAGCTCCATGGTGGAGCCCACGAACTGCTCAGGAACGATGATGGTCATCTTCACGATTGGCTCGTAGACCTCGCGCAGCTTGCCGCCCGGCCAGTCGGCAGGGTTGTGGACGAGGGACTCGGTTCCGTCTTCTGCAACCACGCGGTAGGTAACAGAAGGCGCGGTGGAAATCAGGTCCAAGCCAAACTCGCGTTCCAAGCGGTCGCGCGTAATTTCCATGTGAAGCAGGCCCAAGAAGCCGCAGCGGAAGCCGAAGCCCAGAGCAACGGAGGTCTCTGGCTCAAAGGTCAGGGAGGCGTCGTTAAGCTGCAGCTTCTCCAGCGCATCGCGCAAGTCGGGGAAGTCCGCTTGGGAAATCGGGAACAAGCCGGAGTAGACCATTGGCTTCGGGTCCGCATAGCCCTTAAGCGGCTCGGTTGCGCCATTCGACGCCCAGGTAATGGTGTCGCCCACCTTAGTCTCGCGCACGTTCTTAACGCCCGTGATGAGGTAGCCCACCTCGCCCGGGCCCAGGCCGGCGCACTTCTGCATCGTCGGGGACACGATGCCCACCTCGAGCAGCTCGTGGTTCGCGCCAGTAGACATCATGGTGACCTTCTGGCGTGGGGTGAGCTTGCCGTCCATCATGCGGATGTAGGTGACAACGCCACGGTAGGTGTCGTAGACGGAGTCGAAGATCATGGCGCGGGCAGGGGCGTCATCAGGCGCCTCCGTGGAAGGCGGCGGCACCAGCTCAGCTACCTTGTCCAGCAGGTCCTCCACGCCTTCACCAGTCTTGCCGGACACGCGCAGAACCTCTTCTGGCTCGCAGCCGATGATGTGGGCAATCTCCAGCGCGTACTTCTCAGGGTCCGCAGCCGGCAGGTCAATCTTGTTGAGGACCGGGATGATCTCCAGGTCATTTTCCATCGCCAGGTACAGGTTGGCGAGGGTTTGGGCCTCGATGCCCTGGGCGGCGTCGACAAGCAAAATTGCACCCTCACATGCCTCCAGCGCGCGGGAGACCTCATAGGTAAAGTCCACGTGACCCGGGGTATCAATCATCTGCATGACGATCTCTTCGCCCGCGTGCTTTCCGGTGCGCGGAATCCACGGCAGACGCACGTTCTGCGCCTTAATGGTAATGCCGCGCTCGCGCTCGATATCCATGTTGTCGAGGTACTGATCGCGCATGTCACGCGCGTCAACGACCTGCGAAAACTGCAGGATGCGGTCAGCCAGCGTCGACTTGCCGTGGTCGATGTGGGCGATAATGCAGAAGTTTCGAATCTGGGTTGGATTCGTAAACGTAGTGGCCGCAAAGTTTTTAGACATGGGTTTAGAATAGACGACATGACTAGCGGCAACCCACTCACCCGCTTACGGGTGGCACTCGGAATTGGCGAACGCGAGCCTGTCGACGTCGGACTAGCCCGCATCTCCGAGCGTCTCGGTATGAATAACGCCGCCGAATACCGCGAACCCCGCAAAGCCGCCCGCATCCGCGTCGAATGCACCAACTCCCATCCGCGCTCTGTGTGCTTCTCCCCCGACATGGACGGCCAAGCAGATTCTGGCGAGGTCGTCTGGGTCTGGGCTCCCTCCGACGGCAAGCAATCCCCGCCGCGCGAACGCGCCGTGCTCATTATCTCCCGCACCCGCACCACCGTGCTGGGGCTGCTCATCTCCCCCAACCCAAACCATGCTCACGAAGAGGAATGGCTCGACATCGGCACTGGTGAATGGGACGAATCAGGCCGCCAGTGTTGGGTTCGCCTCGACAGAATCCTCGAGATTTCTGAGGAAGAATGCCGCCGCCAGGGCACGCTCTTCCCGGAGCGCCGTTTTGAGCGCATTGCCAACCGTCTTCGCTCGCGTTACCACTGGTCCTAAGTCCAAGGCCTGATTTGGGTTTTTCTTCCTGCTCCTGCTAGGTTTTGGAAGTTACTTACTTTCCGGGCGCGTTGGTCGGGGCGGTCAGGACCTTGGGTCCGCCCATCGAACATCAACGCCGAGCGCCATGCGGGACATGTCCGGCGGGTTGGTTTCCCAATGTAATCATTCGATTTCCAAGAGGTATTAAAGATGGCAAACATCAAGTCCAAGAAGAAGCGCATTCTCACCAACGAGAAGGCACGTCAGCGCAATAAGGCTGTTCGTTCCGCAGTTCGTACCGAGATCCGCAAGTTCCGCGAGCTTGTCACCGCTGGTGACAAGGAAGCTGCTGAGAAGCAGCTCCGCGTCGCTTCCCGCGCTCTGGACAAGTCCGTGTCCAAGGGTGTCTTCCACCGCAACACGGCTGCCAACAAGAAGTCCGGTATGGCTAACGCTTTCAACAAGATGGCGTAATACACACCGCTTTTGATTGAAGGGACCTCCTTGTGAGGTCCCTTTTTTCGATCTATTCGAACACATAGACGGCCATGTCCGGGCGGCCCGCTACTATGGCAAACGTTATGAAAAATGTGAAGCCTTTGCTCAAATGGGTCGGCGGAAAACGCCAGCTACTGCCGGAGATCCACGCTGCCCTCCCGGCAGAAGGATTCGACGGATATTTCGAGCCTTTCCTCGGCGGTGGCGCAGTGCTGTTTTCGCTGACCCCGCACAAGGCCGCGGTCAACGATCTCAACACGGAGCTCATCAACGTCTACGAGACAGTCCGAGACGATGTCGCAGGTCTCATCGAGCTGCTGCAGACCTATCCCAACGAGGAAGACTTCTTCTACAAGATGCGCAGCAAAGACCGTGACTCCTCCTTTGCACACATGACGCGCACGGAGCGCGCCGCACGAACGGTCTATCTCAACAAGACCTGCTACAACGGCCTGTACCGCGTCAACAACGCCGGCCAGTTCAACTCGCCATTCGGCCGCTACACCAACCCCGCCATTTGTGATGAGGAAACGCTACGTGCGGTCTCCGAGTACTTGAACAGCAACAATGTTTCCTTCAATACCGGTGACTACGCGGCCATCTTGAAAGACGCCAAGGAAGGCGACTTTGTCTACTTCGATCCGCCCTATGATCCGGTCAATCCCACCAGCAACTTCACGGGGTATCAGTCCGGGGGCTTCGGCCGCGAGGATCAGCTGCGTCTCAAGGGGGTCTGCGATAAGCTCGACGCCGCCGGCGTGAAGTTCCTGCTTTCGAACTCGGCCACGGACTTCATTCAGGAGATCTACTCCGAGTACGAGATAAACATCGTCGGGGCCACCCGCTCCATCAATTCGGTGGCGAGCAAGCGCGGCAAGGTAGACGAGGTTCTGGTGCGCAACTATGGATGAGCAGCTGGCTAGCTTGTGCGCGGAGTTCGACGTTCCGGATGGGCAGACGCTGGGGCTCAACGACGTCGGCTGGCTCAAGGTTTTCCGCGATCCCACCGTTCGCGAGCAGCTTGAGCGCACCGGATTCGTGGTGGTAGAAGCAGCGCGCATCAAGGCACTGTCCAGCCGTGAGCCGCGGCTTATGGCCAAGCACGACTTCTCCGCGGCGCGGCCCTGGTTCTTCCGGGAACACGGCTTATCCATCATGCCGGTGCGCCGAGATGCGTACCTGATTGGCCGCTTCGATGTCTATGAGAAGTTTCCCGAGCACGCCGCACCACTAAAGTCGCTGCCCATTCCGAGCGGCATTGAGTCGCTGGATTTTAAGAACCTGACCTCGGAGGCGGTGATGCTCAATGCGGCGGCACTGTCCGGAATCCTCACGGACTTCGTGGGTGGCGGGCAGCTCTACCCCACCGTGACTGGCCGCATGTCCACACTGCAGCTGCCTATTCGCCTGGCTGACCTGAACTTGGAGCTGGACGTCGACCGTGCGCAGATGGAGATCGACGGCGGCTTCGAATCCGCGGAGCGGCTCATCTTGGTTGAGGCCAAGAACCATATCTCGCCCGACTTCAACATCCGCCAGCTGTATTTTCCGTACCGGCGCTTCTCCCAGGCACTCGCCAAGGAAGTGGTGCCGCTGTACGTGGTCTATTCCAACGGAGTATTCCATTTGTACCGTTATTCTTTTCCTAATCCGGCAGACTTCCGCAGTATAAAGCTGGAGGATTCCGCCCGCTACGTGCTTGGCGGTTCGGAGGTCACAAGCTCTGCGCTGCGCGCCGTTGCGCACCGCACGCAACCCGAGCCCGAGCCGCGCATCCCGTTCCCGCAAGCCGATTCTTTCGCGCGCGTGGTCAGCTTGCTGGAGATGCTGCCCGTGGCCAAAGCAGAGATTCCGCAACGCTTCGGCTTCACGCCGCGCCAAGCGGACTATTACGTGAACGCCGGGCGTTACCTGGGCCTGATGGAGATAAACGACGGAGTGGTTGAAGGCACCCCGCTGACGGGTTCGCGCGACGAGCGCAATCTGATGCTGGTGGATGCCCTCGCGCGGCGGCAGGTGTTCAACGCCGTCATTCGGGAAGTCGTGGAGCAGCAGCGCGCACTCACCAAGGCCGAGGCTCAGGCGCTCATGGAGAAAGCAGACCTGGGGCTTACTGGGTCGACGCTACCAAGGAGGGCGTCGACAGTCGCGGCGTGGTCGCAGTGGATTTGGGAACTCATCGCACCAGAACAATTGATGCTGGTATAGCCTTCGCCGTCTCACCTATTGGGATATGTTGTACATATGTACACGATTGGTGATTACCTTCTCGACCGCTTGGCGGAAGTCGGCATCACGGAGCTTTTCGGTGTTCCCGGCGATTTCAATCTCAAGTTCCTCGACCACGTTGTGGCCCACGAGAAGATTCGTTGGGTGGGCAATTCCAACGAGCTCAACGCCGGATATGCGGCTGATGGATACGCCCGCCTGCGCGGCATCGGCGCATTCCTCACTACCTTCGGCGTGGGCGAGCTCTCCGCCGCCAACGCCATCGCGGGGTCCTACGCGGAGAACGTGCCGGTCATCCACATTGTTGGTTCGCCGCGCAAGGAGCTGCAAGCCTCCGTGGCCAAGATCCACCACTCCATGGGCGATGGTGACTTCGCCCGCTTCTTCCGCATTGACCGCGAGCTGACCTGCGTGGCCGAGGATCTCAACGCAATGACCGCGCAGGCGCAGATCGATAACCTCATTGTCCAGGTGTTATTCCAGCGCAAGCCCGGCGCGCTGCATCTGGCGGCGGACGTCGCCAGCACCCCCTGCACGCCGCCGAAGGCTCCGCTGCCGCTCATCGAGCAGCTCGACTCGGAAGCCGCCGCACAAGAGTTTGAGCGGGACCTGAAGGGCTTCCTCAAGGGGCGTACTCTCGCAGTGCTTGCCGACGTCCTCGTGCATCGCTTTGGCTGCCAGTCCACGCTCCAGGGCTATCTGGATCGATCCGCGGTTCCTGTAGCAACGTTGAGCTGGGGCAAGTCCCTCATCGATGAGGAGACCTCGAACTTCGCGGGAATCTACTCTGGTGCGGCGTCGCATGGCGATACCCGCAAAACCGTCGAGGAGGCCACTGCCTTGGTGACCGTGGGCGTGGACTTTACCGATAACATCACCGCGGGTTTCTCCGTTGCGATTTCCCAAGATAACCAGGTCGATATTCGCCGTGATACGGCCTACATCCAGGGCAATGCCTACACGCCGTTGAGCATGGGCCGGGCCATCGAGATTCTGGACCAAGTCACAGCCGAGGTATCGCCAGAGTTCATGCCGGTGGGCAAGACCAACCCTGCAGAGAAGGTAGAAATCACCGACGATCCGTTGTCACAGGAACAACTCTGGGCGGTGGTCTCACGCGCGCTGGAGCCGGGCAACGTGGTCATCGCGGAGCAGGGCACCTCCTTCTTTGGACTCTCGGCGCACCACTTCCCCACCGATACGGTGTTCATCGGCCAGCCGATGTGGGGCTCCATCGGTTACACGCTGCCCGCAACACTTGGTGCGGCGCTGGCGCAGCCGGGGCGTCGTCCAGTGCTGCTCATCGGTGATGGTTCCGCGCAACTGACCATCCAGGAAATCGGACAAATGGTGCGCGAAAAGGTTCCCGCGGCCATCTTCTTGGTGAACAACAATGGCTACACCGTTGAACGCGCAATCAACGGCGAGGACGAGTACTACAACGACATCCCGGCGTGGGATTGGTCCAAGACGCTAGATTTCTTTGGGGCTGGCGACTTTGGGCTTACGCTGCGGGCCACTACTGGCGCGGAGCTCGAAGAATCCGTGGCCGTGGCCACCGCGAACAAGGACAAGCTGGTCTTTGTTGAAGCGGTGACCCCGTACAACGACTACCCGGAGCAGCTTAAGCGTGTAGCTGCGGCGCTATCCCCACGGAAGCACTGATGAGAACGCATCCGGCGATGATGAAGAACGCGCCGGATGCGATGTCAATCCAGGGGCCAGCGGCCAGCATGCGGCGGCGAATCGCGGACGTAGAAATAACCGTGCTGAGCAGCACGAACGTGAGATAGGCCGAAAGCGATAGGCCCAAGATGAGTGCCACCGCGAGCCACAGCGGCGGATGCGGTGGCAGAAGCGGGGCAATCATCGCCGCGAGGTAGAGCACGATCTTTGGGTTGGAAAGGTTCGTGGCCAAGCCGGTGCGGAAGACCTGCCCAAGGCTGCCCAAGCGCAGGGCGGCCTCCTCAATATCAGCGGGCGGATTGTGGAGCAGTTCCAGACCGCCCTTGATTGAACGCACGCCCATGAAAATCAGGAAGGCACCACCGATTCCCTGAATGGCCCGCAGAATCCCCGGGAACGCGGTGAGAACTGCGGCGGCGCCAAACACGGTGATCGTGTACCAAAAGAGCACTCCCAACTGGATTCCGGTCGCGGCAGCGATGGCGTGCTTGCGCGAGCGCGTGGCGTAGCGGGTAACCAATACGATGTCAGGCCCAGGAGCCAACGCGCCCAGAAGGTTCATGAACATCAGTGCCGCAAATGCGGACCAACTCATGAAAAGCGCTCAATCAGGTCTTCGCGCCCAAACATGCGGGCGGAGTCCACGGCATTCGGGGTGCCAGCCTGCGGGTCAGCGCCGGCGGCCAGAAGTGCGTCGACCACGGCGTCTTCCTTCTTAAAGATGGCACCAGCCAGCGGGGACTGATTGCGGTCGTTGAGAAGGTTAACGTCAGTGCCAAGGCCGGCGAGTTCGCGCACGAGCTCGGCGTGGCCGTTGTAGGCAGCGAGCATAACGAAGGACTGGCCGTCCTGGTTAACCATATCGGCGTTGACGCCCTGCTTGATGTACTCGAGGAGGGCGGCGTCGCCGTGGCGGGCGAAGTCAAAAAGCTTTGAGGCGAATTCCTGGACGTCTTGGGTGATGTCTTCCATGAAAAGCAAGTCTATCGCGCGAGTTCAGCGACCCGGCGCACGGCTGCCTCAATGGCAAAGTCCTCATCGCCGCCTTGGCCCTTGACTGCGGCGTCGAGCTCCGCCATGAGGATGACCGCCTTGTTGACGTTGTCCTCAGACCAGCGGCGCGCTACCGGCTGAGTCATCTTCACCACGTAAGGGGCCAGCCCGGTGTCCTTGGCCAGGGAGTATTGGTCGCCGCGGGCTGAGTAAAGGCGGGCGATGGCGCCGACCTTATTGGCGAGAGCCGCGGCAATAGCCACCGGGGAGGCGCCAAGCTGGAGCGCGCGGCGGCAGGTAGACACGGCCGCCTCGACGCGGCCGGCCACGGCGGCGTCGGCAATGTCCCAGTTGGCCACCTCAGCGATGCCCACGTAGTAGTTGTGCACGGCCTCACGAGTGACGTTGCCGTTGGTGTCAAAGACCAGCTGGGAGATGGCCGAGGCCAGCTCGCGCAGGTCAGAGCCCACGCCGTCGAGGACAGCCTGCACCACGTCAGGGGTCGGCCGTACGCCGTGGGAGGCGAACTCGCGGGTGGCCCAAGAGCCCAGCTCGTTGGGATACAGCGAGAAGACCTCGTGCACCTCGCCCACCTTTCGCAGCTTGGCCACGATCTCCGGTGGTTTCTTCTTGCCCTTCAGTGTCTTTGCGGTGACGGTGTAGATGAGCACCAAGGTCATGCCCGGTCCAGGATCAGCGACCGCAGTGAGCAGGACCTGGGTCAGTTCCTTGCCCACCTTTTCCACGTCGCTGATGACGATGACGCGGTTGTCACCAAACAGTGACGGGCTGGTGGCCATGGCGATCTCGCCTTCGGAGACCTCAGAGGCTTTCAGGCGCACCACCTCGACGCCCTCCCCGGCCGCTTTCTGGATGGAAAGTCGGGCGCGTTCAGTGAGGAATTCGTCGTCGCCAAGGATGAGGTGGACTTGCTGCATGGGTGCAATTCTAGCGGTAGAACACCGGGATGCCTTCAGGAGTGCGGGTGGGATAGTCCGGCGGGGAGTCTTCGGTAACCACGATGGAGCAGGTGCCCGGCGGGATCGGATAAACATCCTCCTCCGTGGCAACCACGTGCACAGGTTTCTGCGGTGTCTCCAGGTGCCGCGGGACGAGGACCGCAATCACGCACAAAAGGGTCAGCAGTGGGCGGCGATAAATAATGCCGGCCACCACCCAGCCATAGGCCAGCAGCACGAGGAACGGGCTGGCGGCCACGGTGTTGAGAGGAAGCCCGGTGCAGCCGTGAGCGATAGTGTTGATCCACCAAGTAAAGGGTTCCGCCACGGCGAGCAGGCCCGCACCCAAGACGGAGAGCGGCCCTAGCTGGGCGAAGATGGCGGCTATGAGTCCGAGGATGGTCACCGGCGCCGTGGCGGGGGCGACTAGGACGTTGGCCAGTACCGAGACCACGGAGACTTCCCCCGCCATCAACGCCACAATCGGCATTGTCACTAGGTCCGCGGCGATGGCTACGGCAAGGGCACGGATAAAGATGTCGGGCCAGCCGATCACCGCGAGGTGCCGGTAGAGCAAGGGCGAGACCACCACGATTCCCGCAGTCGCGACCACGGAGAGTGCAAAGCCAAAGCTAGAACACAGCTCGCTGTCGATGAAAAGCAGCACGATTATCGCCAGGCTCAGGCCATGCATCGGCTCCATCCGGGAAGAGTTGAGCACCGCGAGCAACCCCACCAGGCCCATCACGGCGGCACGTTGGACGGAGGGCTCAAACCCGACGAGGAGCACAAACACCACGAGCGCGGCTAACGACGCCGCTACACGCAGCCGTGGGCCCTTCACCAACAGGGCCGCAGCACTACAGACAATCGCCACGTTGGAGCCGGAGACCGCGCTTAGGTGAGACAAGCCGGTATCAATGTAGAGCTGCTTCTCCGCGGCATCCTGCAGGGTGGTGTCGCCCAACACCATGCCGGGCAGCAGTCCCTGCGAGGAAGGGCCCACTGTGGTGACCACGAGCTCGCGGAAGTTCTCCGCCACGTGCGCGGCCAACGAGTCCGGCGGCGTCAAGCTCGTCAGCCGCCCATGGGAGACGGTGACCTCTGCCCCACTGGGAGCAGGATCATCCGCGAATACCGGAACCTGGAAGGGGTAGCCCGGCACGCGCAAACGCAGCAACCAGCCGCCGCGGGTCTCGGAGGGATCGGAGATGACGGTGCCGGTGAGGACGTCGCCAAGCGGCACTGCGCGCGCCAGCCGCACCTTGGTGACCACAATCGCAAGCGCACTCAAAGCAGCGCACAAGATTGCCTGGCCCCGTTGCCACCGCCACAATACGAGGGCGAGGACTGGCACCACAATGCACCAGTTGCCGTGCAAGGCCAGCAGCGTGGCCGCCCACACCGCACATGCGGCCGGCAACAGGCGCAGCTGCTTCATGGCTGGACCTGGTCCTTGAGGCCTTCGAACTTGGCCGGGCCGATGCCGCTGATGTCCATAAGCTGCTCCACTGAGCTGAAGCCACCGATTTCCTCGCGGTGCGCGATGATGGCCTCCGCGGTCACCTCGCCGACGCCTTTTAAGTCCATGAGCTGTTCTTTCGTGGCGGCGTTGAGGCTCAGCGGACCTTGGCCAGGTTCGCCAGCGGATCCTGGCACGGGCGCAGGCATGCCGACGACTATTTGCTCGCCGTCGGTCAGCCGTTTGGCCAAGTTGAGGTTGCGGAGATCGATGCCGGGCTTGGGCCGGGCGTGGTCGAGGGCGTCGGCAATGCGCGCATCAGGTGCCACCGTGACCAGGCCAGGGTTGTCCACCTCCCCCACCACGGAGACCACGAGGGAGCTTGGCGCAGGAGTCGAGGAGGTGGGGCTGGTCGCGGCATAGGGCTCCGCGCGCGAGGAAATCCCCAGCCACACCAAAATTCCCGCGGCCACCAGGACAGCGATGGTGCACGCAATCCACGGCGGCACGGAAATGCGCGGGCGTGGATAGCTGACGGTGAGGAGATCCTCCTCCCCTGTGGGACGGGAGAGCTCGCGAAGGCGGTCGCTGATGTGGGGCATGCCCTCGACGCTACGAAGGCGGCGCCCGAAAGTCGAGGGTCAATTCTCAAAGTTGTGGATAACTTGTTGAGCGCGTCAACAAATAGGTTACTTCTCCGCAGGCTTTCGTGGCGCGAAGAAGGAATGCGGCTTGTCTGGGGTCTCCTTGCTAAAGACCACGGAGACGCCGATGGCGCCAGGGCCAGCGTGGACCGCGAGGACGTCCGTCAGCTCTTCCAGCATGAAGGACGAGCCCTCCGGCAAAGCCATTTCGAGCAGCTCAAGCAGACGCTCAGCAGGTTCTTCGGCGTCGTTGTGCTGCAAAGCCACAAATACCGGGTCGCCGTCCGCGCGGGAGGCAATGAGGTCCACGAGCTTGGTGAAGGCCTTGGTCTGCGTACGCGTCTTGCCCACCAACTCCAGCTTGCCACCCACGATGGACATGATCGGCTTGGTAGCCAGGAGTGCTGTGGACAACATGGCGGTGGTGGCAGAAAGGCGACCCGAGCGGCGCAAGTCCTCCGTGGAGTTGAGGTAGACCCAGGTTTTGCCGCGCTTGACGGTGTCAACGGCCGCGGCGTGGCATTCCTCCAGCGAGGCACCTTCCTGGGCAAGCTTGGCAGCAGCCATTGCCGCCGCGCCCATGACCATGCCGGCGGAGCCAGAGTCGATCACTTTGACGGTATCCGGGAACACGCCGGACGCGGTGACCGCGGCCGACCACGTGGAGGACAGTTCCTTGGACAGGTGAATGGCCACCACGCCGGCGTCGTTGGCGCGTTCCATCTGCCGACCATAGGCGGCAGCCAGCTCTAAGGAGGTCAGGCCCGAGGTAGATTGCTCGCCCTCGGTATCCATGACGTGCAGATCAAGAACCTGGATCTGGAGTTGCTCCACGATTTCTTGGGACAGACCAGCAGCAGAGTCAGTGACAATGCGAACGGACACTAGACGTCCGCCCCCGCTCCGCCGACCACGTGCGCGCCCATGTTCCAGCCGTCGAAGTACCACTTGGCGCCATCGACGTTGTCCGGGGTGAACTCCAGGGAGGAAGTGGGATTGCCCGGATTGAAGTCCGGGCGGGCTGTCAGCTGGGACCAGTGGGTGTTTTTAAGTCCTGAAAGGATGCCGTATTGATTGTGCTCGAGGCCCAGAAGGTTGCAGGTCAACGCGGAAATCGCGCCTCCATGTCCGACCACGAGCACGGGGCCCGGGCTCCAGTCATGGGTGCGCATGAGCTCGTCGATGACGGGGCGGGCACGCTTGGCGACGTCCACCCTCGACTCGCCCTGCGGCGGCGCCCAGGTGGGATCGTGGCGCCAGATGGCGCGTGCGCCAGGGAACTCCTCGTCGACCTCGACGGAACTCATCCCCTGCCAGTCGCCCAGGTTGGTCTCGCGCAGGCGGGCGTCGATGGAAGGCTCAAGCCCGAGCTCCTCGCCGATGACGCGCGCGGTCTCGCGGGCACGGATGAGATCCGAGCACACGATGGCCGAGATGTTTTTGTCTCTGAGCATCGCCGCCGCGCCCTTGGCCTGCTCATAACCCACCGCGGACAGCTTGGTGTCCAGGTGGCCCTGCATGCGGCCGGTGGCGTTATAGGTGGTCTGACCGTGACGGATCAGAATAAGACGGCGAACCAAGGTTTTAGTACTCCTCGTCCTCTTCCGGCTCCGGCTGAGCCAGCGGGATCTCGTCAATGGACTCGACTTCACGCAGGTTTACCTCGTTGGACCACTCGCCTGGGCGCTCTGGGGTCTCGATGCCGTCGATCTCGATGATCGGGCAGTCGTGGTACAGGCGGTCCAGGCCGTAGAACTCGCGCTGGTCGTTGCGCTGGACGTGGATGACGATGTGGCCATAATCCAGCAGTACCCAGCGGTTTTCGCGGTTGCCTTCGCGGCGCTTTGGCTCATGGCCAAGCTTGGTCAGCTCGTCCTCGATTTCCTCCACGATGGAGGCCACCTGGCGCTCGGTCTCGGCGGATGCCAGCACGAAGATCTCGGTGATAGCAAGCACGTCAGAGACGTCGATGGCCACGATGTTCGTGGCCAGCTTCTCGTCAGCAGCGTGCGCCGCGGTTTCAGCCATCTTGCGGGCTACATCAGTAACGGACATGTGCTTTCCTTCAAATATCTTCAAAAACTTTTTAGTTCTGCCAGTTTCGCACGTGAGAGGTGCGTTTGGCTATTTCCGTGAATTCTTTTCCCAAATTCTATAAAGGCTTATCAGGATTAGGGCCATAAAGATTGTTCTTAGCGATGTATTGCACAACCCCATCCGGCACGAGGTACCACACCGGCTCGCCTTCCCTGGCGCGCTCGCGGCAATCGGTGGAAGAAATGGCCATGGCGGGAATTTCGATGAGTTCGATCCCGGTTTGGGATTCCAGCGGCAGCATATCCTTGCTGAGCTCGTAGCCGGGGCGGGTGACGCCGACGAAGTTGGCCATCTCTAGCATGACCTCCCAATCGCGCCAGCTCATGATCGAGGCCAGGGAATCGGCGCCGGTGATGAAATAGAGCTCGGCATCAGGGAAAAGCTCGCGCAGGTCACGCAGGGTATCGATGGTGTAGGTGGGGCCCTTGCGGTCGATGTCGACGCGGGAGACGGTAAAACGCGGATTCGAGGCGGTTGCCACCATGGTCATCAGGTAGCGATGCTCGGCTGCGGTGACGTCGCGCCCCGCCTTCTGCCACGGCTGGCCGGTGGGCACGAAGACTACTTGGTCCAGCTGGAAGCGGTAGGCCACCTCACTGGCGGCCACGAGGTGGCCATTGTGGATGGGGTCGAAGGTGCCGCCCATGATTCCAATGCGCTGTGGACTAGTCATGAGTGGAGATTATACGTGCACCTTCTGCCCATCCGCGGGCGTGGGCGCCTGGGTGAAAAAGAGATAGAGACATATTTTAAGGTCGAGTTTGACCGCTTCCCTGCAGAATCCACTTTGTGGAGGTCAGCTCCGGCAACGCCATCGGACCGCGAGCATGCAGCTTCTGGGTGGAGATACCGATCTCCGCACCCATGCCATAAACCTCGCCGTCGGTAAAGGCGGTGGAGGCATTGAGCATGACGGCGGCGGCATCGATCTCGTTGGCGAACTTAAGCAGAACATCGGCGTCCTGGGCGGCGATACCCTCGGTGTGGCCGGTGGTGTACTCGGCGATGTGCGCGATGGCGTCATCGACACCTTCCACGACCTTGGCGCAGATATCGTTGCTTAAGAACTCCTCGCGCCATTCCTCGTCGGTTGCTTCCACGGCATTGGCCACGCCGAATTGCTCGAGCTCAGCAACGTCACCATGGATAACCACGCCCGCCTCCTGAAGGGAGGTGATGACGCGGAGTCTCGCGGCGTCGGCAAGCGCGGTGTCGAGCAGCACGCACTCGGTGGAGTTACAAACCGAAGGGCGGCGGGTCTTGCCGTTGATAACCATGGCGATGGCCTTGTCGAGGTCAGCGCTGGCATCGATGTAGAAGTGGCAATTGCCGGTGCCGGTCTCAATGGCAGGGACGGTAGCGCCCTCCACCACCGCATTGATGAGGCGAGCAGAACCACGGGGAATCACGACGTCGACAAGCCCGCGCGCTGTGATGAGATCCTGCACCGAATCGTGGCTCTCGCACGGCAGGAGTTGCACGCCCTCGCGCGGAAGGTCGAAGTGCGCCAGGGTGTCCTGGAGGATCTCCACGAGCTGCTCGTTGGAGTTGCGTGCGGACTTAGATCCGCGCAGCAGCGGCACGTTGCCAGACTTGAGCGCAAGGCCAAAGGCATCCACCGTGACGTTCGGGCGGGCCTCGTAGACCATGCCCATGACGCCGAGCGGCACGCGCACCTGCTTCATCTGGATGCCGTTGTCCATGGTGTGGCCCCGCAGTACCTCCCCTACTGGGTCCTGCAGGGCGGCGACCTGGCGCAGGCCGCCGGCGATACCTTCGACGCGCGTGGCGTCAAGCGAGAGCCTGTCGATTAAAGAATCATTCATCCCGGCCGCGCGGCCAGCGGCGACGTCGCGCTCATTGGCCTCGAGGATCTCAGGGGTGCGGGCCACCAGGTTTTCAGCGGCGCGCAGAAGAATCTCATTCTTGCGCGGGGTAGAAAGCTGCGCGAACCGCGGCGCAACTTTCTTCGCCTGACGTGCCAGTTTTAGTACTTGGTCTCGTTCTTCATCGCGAGTGAGTTGGCTCATGAGGCTCAAGCTTACTGAAGTTAGCCTCGACAGGACAGACCATGGGCACGCCTTCGTCATCGATGACTCGAGCGCGGATGCCATAGACCTCACCCAACAGCTCGGTGTTCAGCACCTCTGCGGGCGTTCCATGGGCATGCACGCGGCCGCCGTGGAGAACCACGAGCTCATCGCAATAGCGCGCGGCCAGGTTGAGATCATGGATAGCTACCAACGCCACCGCCCCGCGGGAGACCTCCTTGCGCAAGGTATCCAGCAGATGCACCTGGTGGCGCAGGTCGAGCGCGGAGGTCGGCTCATCCAACAGCATCAGATCCGGCTCGCGGGCCAGCATCTGCGCCACGGCAACGAGCTGGCGCTGGCCGCCCGAGAGCTGGTGGACGTAGCGGTGCGCGAGATGCACGATGCCGAGCTTTTCGAGCGCCTCAACCGCCGATTCCAAGGCGTTGGCCGAACCGCGCTTAGCGGAGATGACCACCGATTCAAAGGCGGTCAGGGAGGCGCTGGTCAAAAGGTCCTGCGGCACGTAGCCCACGGTGGCATCACCGGTATCGCACGTACCCGAAGTTAGTTTTTGGATGCCAGCGATGGTTTTGACCAAGGTGGACTTGCCCGCGGCATTCGGACCGATAAGGCCGACGATGGTGCCGGGGCCTGGTTCTGGGAGGTCAACGCCCTTTAGAACCTCCCGTTTACCAAAGTTCACGCATGCTTGTTCTACTTTCAGCACTTGATCCTCCTCTTGGTGAAGATGAGCAGCACGAAGAAAGGAACGCCAACAAGAGCGGTGATGATGCCGATGGGCACGGCAACGCCGGGGATGATGGTGATGGATACCGCGTGGGCACCCGCCAGCAGCATCGCGCCCGCTGCCATGGAGGCCGGAGCGAAGAAACGCTGATCCTCGCCCACCAGAAGGCGCGCCACATGTGGGCCAACCAAGCCGATGAAGCCAATGATTCCGGCGAAAGCAACGGCACTTGCGGCCAGCAAGGATGCCACCACGAGGGTGGAAACGCGCAGCCGCTGCACGTTGATGCCCAGCGCTGCCGCGCGCTCATCGCCCAGGCGCAGCGCCGTGAGTTTCCACGCGTTGAAGACGGTGAAGGGCACAGCGATGAGCAAGGTGGCGGCGATGATCAGGTTGGACACCCAGTTCGCGCGCTGCAGTGAGCCCATGGTCCAAAAGACGATCTGCTGCAGGGCCTCAGTCGAGGCGCTGTATTGCATCAGCGAAAGCAGCGCCTGGAAGAGGAAGACCAGGGCGATGCCGAGCAGAATCATTGACTCCGCACTAGCGCCGCGCCACACCGCCGCACCTGCGACGATGGCCACAGCCACGAGAGCCGACAGCCAAGCGACGGCCGCGAGATTGAACTGCGGATTCCCCAGCACGGTCCAGCCCAACACGATTGAGGCCGCGCCACCGAAAGCCGCGGCGGCGGAAATACCCAAGGTGAAAGGCTCGGCCAAAGGGTTATCCAGAATGGTCTGCATGTGCGCGCCGGATAGCGCCAATGCGGCGCCGATGAGCACGGCCATAACCGACGCCGGTAGACGCAGGTTCCACAGGACCGTGCGGGTGGTTTCATCCACCTGGCCCGGTAAGAAAATGCCACGCAACATCTCCATCGGGGAAAGGTGAATCGGGCCGACCACCGTGGCGACAACGAAGGCCACGAAGGCAGCCAGCACCAGTCCACCGATGGTGAGTACCTTGCGTAAGTTATTGCTTCGGTACTCGGCGATTACCTGGTTGGTTTCGGTTTTCTGGTCAGTCTGCGAACGATCAGAAGAGGTCAAAAGTGCCATTTTCTAGTGCTTGTGTGCGTCTTTGGTGGTGAAGAAAACGCCGCTGTAGTCGATGGGCAGCCACTTGTCGTGGAAGTCAGCGAAGTCTTTTTCTGGGTCTAAGTCCTTGAAGGTTTCTGGGTGCATCCACACGGCAAACTGCTCCAGGGCGAAGACGTTGAAAGGCGAATCGTAGAACTGGTGGTAGACAGCGTGGAAGTTGCCTTCCTTTGGGGCCTCAAGCTGATCAAAGCCCGGGGTCTTGAGCAGGCCTTCGAGGGTCTCCTGCGCCTTTTCTTCCTTGGCCGCGTAACCCATCTCCACGTGCGGCAGGACCTCCGGCTTTTCCGGGTCCTTGGCCCATGCGCCGCCGGTGGCGATGATGTGCTCTGGCTGCTCAGCAAGCACCTTTTCTGCGGTAAGGTCTCCAGACTCGGTGTCCAGCAGGCTATCGCCCAGGTTCTCACCGCCGGCGGCATTAACCAGGTCACCTAGGTTAGAGTCCTTGACCGTGGAGCAGCAATCCTTCAGGCCCGCTGCGCGCCAGACCAGGGTGCGCGGCTTGTTGCCAGCCTTTTCTGCGCGGGACTTGATGTCATCTACCTTGCCGGTATAGAACTTGTTGAACTCTGCGGCCTTGTCCTCCTGGCCGAGGAGCTGGCCGAAGACTTCCATGGACTTCGGGGTGTTTTCCAATGGCTTCTGACGGAAGTCGGTGAAGACGTACTTCAGACCGGCCTGATCCATC
The DNA here is from genome assembly GCF_001807295.1 of Corynebacterium sp. HMSC06C06. NCBI lineage: Bacteria > Bacillati > Actinomycetota > Actinomycetes > Mycobacteriales > Corynebacteriaceae > Corynebacterium > Corynebacterium sp. HMSC06C06. The sequence goes on along the minus strand of NZ_KV788484.1, from coordinate 6,990 downwards.
TTGTCCAGGAAGCCGGACTTCTCCGCAGCCTTCTTGTGGTCGAGGGTCATGACCACGACGTCCGGCTTTTGTGCCAGGAGGTTTTCGACGGTTACGTCGCCCTTGGCGATGTTGCCGATAGTCGGCAGATCCTTGTACGCCGCATTGGTTTCGGCGAACTTGGACTCGAAGCTGGGCGCAGCCTGGTGGAGATCCTTGCCCACTGCCACAATGTTGGCGAGTGGGTCTTCACGGTTGAGGATCGAGGTGGCGAAGAGCCCGCGGCCTTCGCCCAGAACGATACGCTCTGGCTGCTTGTCGAAGGTGACCTCGCGGCCAGCGACGTCAGTGATGGTCACAGCAGTGTCCCCCGCGGCGCCGGTAGAGCCGGTGGACGCGGAGGTGTCTTCGCTGTTGCTGCACGCGCTCAACGCAGTCGCGGAGGCAAGCATGGCCAAGGTAGCTGCCGCAATGCGGACGGAGTACTTGGGCACGTTGAAATGGGTCATGAAAGAAAGTCCTTTACTCACGAACAATAGCCAAGCCAACTTAGGCTTAGCTAAATTGAACACGTACGAGAATACAACCACTCACGTAGACCCGGAAAATGGTCCCCCCGAGTTTTATTTAGGTCACTTTAAAGCTAAATAAAATCCTCTAAAGAAACTCATCCCCTACAGCATGGTTATCCGCGGTGGATGTCACGCACGGCTATAGCCCAGACGCGCAGCCACTCCCCCGCGGCCCCCGCGGACTACTGCCCCAGCTCCTTGCGGCGCTCGGCTGCCAGACGTAGGCGCTCGGCCCGGTCTTTGTCATCCTTCTTTTTCAATTCCTCATAAAGTTTTTCGTCGTCGTCGGAGAGCTTGACCGCCTCCCTGACACCCCACGAGGCGATACCTGCAATCGGGAAGACAACCCAGAAATAGCTCCAGTCGAAGACGAAAAGACCCAGGAAGAAGAGGATCATCGCAGCTGACCAAACGACGGCATCGATGCCGTGGACTAACCCGCCGCGGGTACGCGCAACAGCCGCCTTTTCTGTGCGGTCTTCGAACTCGTTGATGTCGATGAGACCGTTAGCGAAGTGGGTGCTGAGGAGGTCTAGGGCATTGTGGCGTTCGGCGTCTCCTACGCGAATGTCTTTGCCCATGCTTTTGCACTTTAATAGCCAGCGTTCGGATCTACACGGGTAGGAATTTCCTCGCCAGCCTCAAAGGCCGCGGCCACCTTTGCGGTGTGTGCTCCCAAGTGGCGACGCACCGAGTTACGGGTATTGGCAATGTGCGGTGTAATGACCACCCGCGGGTCCTTCCACAGCGGGTGATCATCCGGGAGCGGCTCCGGCTCAGTGACATCGAGCGCTGCGCCGGCAATCTCGCCAGAGTCCAGCGCTGCCAAAAGATCCTCGGTACTGATGAGCGGGCCACGGCCCACGTTGACCACCACCGCGTGATTCGGCATCTGGGCAAACACGTTTTTGTTGACCATGTGGTGGGTCTGCGGGGTAAGCGGCGCGATGAGCACAAAGTAGTCGGCCTCAGGCCAAACCTTGTCCACCTCGGAGATGGGATAGGTCTCATCCGCGCCTGGCACCGCGTTGCCGGACCGGTTTACGGCAATGATGCGCGGGCCAAAGCCAGAGAGCATCGTGATGAGCCGCTTGCCGATACCGCCGGCGCCGATGATCGCCACAGTCTTGTCCTCGTGCAGGTAGGTCTTGTGATCCTGCACCTCCTCGTAGCTGGAGAAGGTGTCGTTGACATAGCGATGGGCATGCAGCTGCGCGAGCAGCAGCGCGATGGTGGATTCCGCCACGGTGTTATCGAATACACCAGCGGCGTTGGACCAGATGGCGTCGGTCTCCTTCATGACGTCGAGCAGATGGTCTACGCCTGCAGACGGAATCTGCACGAACTTAATGTTCTCCGGCAGTGGCAACGGGAAGTCCGAGCCGTCGCCGTTGTAGATGAGGAAGTCGGCATCGGAAAGCTCCGCGAGCTCATGGCCAGCTCCCTGCAAGGTCTCGATGGATTCTTCCCATTGTTCCGGCAACATAGCGTATTTCATGGTCTTCTCCTAGGGTTTCTCTGGCTTCTAGTGTCTAGATTCGGGACGCGTAATTGGAAAGGTAGTCGGCGTGCACGACTGGGCGGCGCAGCTCCTCGGGCAGCTCCTCGGTGTGGCGGCCGATGACCGAGCGCAAAATCTTCGAGTCAAAGCCCACCTCGCCACGGCCGATGTTTTCGCCCTTGGGTCCCAGGATGTCGATGATTTCCCCGGCGTTAAACTCGCCGATGACCTCGGTGACGCCAACTGCCAGCAGGGAGTTTCCTCCCCTGGTCACGGCCTCTACCGCGCCCTCGTCAAGGCGCACAGCACCGCCGGTATCGGCACAGTAGAGAGCCCAGAACTTCCAGGCCGAAAGATGGCGCTCGGGGCGGGTGTGGAACACGGTGCCCACGGAGGCGTCGGCAAGCGCGCGCCCGATGTTGTCAGCCGCAGTCAGCAGAACAGGGATGCCTCCGCGCGTGGCGATGCGCGCTGCGGCGACCTTGGTGGCCATGCCGCCGGTGCCCACGCGGCCGCCATCACCAGCGACGACGCCCTTCAAGTCCTTGCCCGTGCGAACCTCCTCGATGAACTTGGCCCCGGGCTCAGAGGGGTTCTTGTCGTACAAGCCATCCACGTCAGACAGGAGGAACAGTGCGTCGGCACCGACCAAGTTCGCCACCAATGCAGAGAGGCGATCGTTATCACCGAAGTGCATCTCCGAGGTAGCGACGGTGTCGTTCTCATTAACGATGGGCACGATGCCGAGCTGGCGTAGGCGGTCGATGGTGCGCTGCGCGTTGCGCGCGCGATCACGCTGCCCAGTATCGGAGGCGGTCAAAAGTACCTGCCCGATGGAGCGGCCATAGCGGGCGAAGGACACGCCCCACTCATAAGCCAGGTGCACCTGCCCCACCGCGGCAGCCGCCTGCTTGGTAGCAAGATCCTGCGGGCGACGCTTGAGCCCCAGCGGGCGAATGCCAGCGGCAACCGCGCCCGAGGAAACCAGGATGACATCAGAGACCTGCATGCGCGCACAGATGGCGTCGACGATGCGGTCGATCTTCTCGGTAGAGGTTGTGAAATCGTCCTTGGTCAGAGACGAGGAGCCAATCTTGACCACGATGCGCTTGGCCCGAGCTAGCTCGCTGCGCAGCTCGGATTGATATGCAGCGGGTTCGCCTAATTCCGGGAAATCTGGCTGCGCAATCTTGCCCTGCGAGGGCTCTAGCGGCAGCGGATACTCCGGGAAGGACTCGTTGAGAGTGGGGATGGAACGGCGATCTGATGTGTCAGAGGTCATGCCATCCCAGCATACAGACCTTTGGTCCTAGCCCTGCCAACGATCGCGGTTCGCCTGCTCGCGGGTGACCTTCTCGTCATCGCCAAAGTCATACTCGTCGATGAGACCACGGCGAGCCTGCGAAGCGCGCTTACGCTCAGCGGCGGAAACACGCTCGGTGCCGCCGAGGCGACCGTCGAAGCCGCGGCCGGCATCCGTGGCACGGCCGCCGGTCATCGGCTCCCATTCGAAGGTGATGCCGCCGATGGTCACCGGGCAGCCCTCAACAGCGCCCTGCTTGAACAGCTCATCTTCCACACCGGCCTTGGCCAAGCGGTCAGCGAGGTAGCCGATGGCTTCATCATTTTCGAAGTCGGTTTGCACAATCCAGCGCTCGATCTTGTCACCCTCCACTACGAAGGCGCCGGCAAGCTCGGGATCAGGGCGCACGGTGAAGTCAGCGTGGGAGCCGGACTTACGCTCGCCACGTGGGCGAATGATGGTGTGGTTCTTATCCGCCTTAACCTTCGGCTGGGTGCGGCGGTGCTCCTTGACCATTTCAAGCAGCTTGTACTTGAGCGGATCGAGGCCCTTGCGTGCCACCGCAGAAATGATGAAGACGGGCCAACCGTACTTCTCCTCCAGCTCTGGTTTGACGAACTCGGCCAGTTCTTCCGCCTCCCGAATATCCGCCTTGTTCAAGATAATGATGCGTGGGCGCTGCCGCAGATCGCCCAAGCCGGTGTCCTGGTCCAGCAGTTCTTGGTACTTTGCGAGCTCCTCCTCGAGCGCCTCAATATCGGAAAGCGGGTCGCGGCCCGGCTCCAAGGTGGCAACGTCAACGACGTGAGCCAGCACCGCGGTGCGCTCGATGTGGCGCAGGAAGTCCAATCCGAGGCCTTTGCCGTCAGCAGCGCCGGGGATAAGACCTGGAACATCGGCCATGGTGAAGGACTCAAAGCCCATGTCCACCACGCCGAGGTTCGGCTGCAGGGTGGTAAACGGATAATCACCAATCTTTGGCTTGGCCGCAGAAAGCACGGAAATTAGGGAAGACTTGCCGGCCGATGGGAAACCGACGAGGCCGACATCTGCCATGGATTTAAGCTCCAACACCAGATCGCGGGCCTCGCCCGGCTCGCCCTGCAACGCAAAGCCTGGTGCCTTGCGGGCAGCAGAGGCTAGGGCTGCGTTGCCAAGGCCACCGAAACCGCCTTCCGCGGCGACGAAGCGGGTGCCAGGAACCGTTAGGTCCGCCAGCATCTCGCCGTCCTCGGAGTAGACCACGGTGCCGGCCGGGACCTCGAGGATGAGATCCTCGCCGCGGGCGCCATTGCGCCAGTCACCAGCACCGTTGTTACCGCGGCCGGACTTCAGGTGCGGACGGTAGTGGAAGTCCATCAGGGTGTGAACCTGTGTGGAAACCTCCAGCAGGATGTCTCCTCCGTGGCCGCCATTGCCGCCGTCTGGACCGCCCAGCGGCTTAAACTTTTCACGGTGCACCGAAGAGCAGCCGTGGCCTCCGTCGCCGGCTTGCAGGTGAAGTACGACGCGGTCAATAAAACGTGCCATGAAGTTGGTTTCCTCGCCCTTAAAAATAAGTAGCAGTTTTTCTTAATCTGAGCTGCTCATACTACCACCAGCACGGGCCCGCCTGCGAGAGAGTGTCTGATGGTTTGTGTGTGGGATTGAGCCCCAAGCGCTACAAGTACGACGCGTATTCACCCTGTAAGCAAAAAGAAAAAGCCAAAGCCGCCGTCAACGCCACCAAACCAACTCGACTTCCACGGTTCGTGTCCAAGGCTGGGGCGAAGCTTACTGTCAACGAGAAAGCCTACGACAAATCCTTGTCGCTAACCGGCTGGAAAGGCTACGTCACCAGCTGTCCCAAGAAGAGTTGTCCGGTCGAGCAGTCATTAGCTTTTACCACGAGCTCTACCACAACGAAAACGCCTTCCGGATGGCGAAAACCGATTTGCAAGCACTACCAATCCTCCACCGTACGCAAGACGCTATCCGTGCCCACCTGACGGTTATGATGGCGGCTTTAGCCATGTCAAAGCACATATACCTCACAAGTGGTGTGACCGCACCGAAACTAGTAGCGCGTCTTAAAGAACTGCGCCACACCACCATTGATACCGGCACACACCACTACGACATCCCGCCCAACATCAACGAAGAAACCACGAACCTCATCACCACAATCCTTGAAGACTAAGCCGAAACTCGCGGACTAAACCAAATCGTGGAAGTCAGGTAAAAGTCATCAGTCTTTTTATGGCGAGTGTTACTTGTCGGCGCAGCGCCGTACAGCACGCCCTCATAACAAGAAATGTCGCTCGATTGTCTCACTTTGTTAGACCTCTACCGACTTGCGAGATGCATTTATGTCCCATGTACTGGGAAAACACGCCTTAAGATCGCCACGAGCATGCCCTATGCTTACCAGGAAAGCACGAATCCCCGCGCACAATCTCTTTTGAGACCGCGGCGGGGGTGGCTACTGAGCCCGGAGTGGGTACCTACTTATGGCAGGAGAGCCCGCAGCTGAGCCGGGAGCAGCGGCTTAATGAACGACAGCGCGGCGGCCAGGATGCCGAGAACCGCGACTATGACGCCGATTCCTGCTCCGTCGATCGAAGACAGACCGCGTTCGACATCGGGCTGTTTCGGACCCTCGGGCTGCTTCGGACCCTCGGGCTGCTTCGGACCCTCGGGCTTTTCCGAGCCACCGGGCGTATTCGAGTCCTCGGGCTTATTCGAGCCACCAGGCTGATTCGAGTCACCAGGCTTATCCGAGCCACCAGGCTGCTTCGAGTCATCAGGCTGCTTCGGGTCATCGGACTGATTCGAGTCGTAGTTCTTCCCGTCGCTGCACGCCTCCAGCGCCTTCTTCAAGTTATTGTTGACGGTGAACCTCTTCCTTTTCTCCTCCAGCTTGCTCTCCAATTCCTTCTTGTGCGGTTCGTCAAGTTTGGAGTCAGCCAGTTCCTTTTCAAGCTTCACTATTTCTGCGCCAAGGGCAGACAGCTGATTATCTACGTAGTCCGCTTTGATTTGAGCCGCTCGTTCCTTGCTGAGGTTTGCCGGCGGAGTCAAGCCTGCCAAGTTAGCTTCTTCTTCAGTGACCTTAATGGTGCAGGTCGTATCATCATTGACCGTGACAGTCACGGCATTCGCCGGCGCAACAACCGCACCAGAGGAGACGGCGACGGCAGCGAAGGACGCGAGTGAACGCTTGAGCATAGGAATCTCCTTGGAAGAGTAAAAGGATGAGACTGCCGCGAGACAGCAGTGCTGGCCGTATTTTATTGATAATTGCCGGCCGCTGTCAAAACGCGAAACGGCGAAAGATAACGCGATTTTTATCCCTGATACCCCAGGAGCAAACATCTCGCTCACAGACCATGACTTTTCACCCGTAGGTGGATTTATGCCAGGGGTTTCAAGCAACCCGGGGCATAAAAAGACCGAGCCGCAGCCAGGACGGCTGGGCTCGGCGTGAGCACCCGACTTTCACAACAAATCCCGTGTTTGCTGGCCCCTAACGCTGTGGCCTGGGGTTATGCTGTGTTGGAAAGGCGTTTTTGCGGACTAAGGCCGAATCCGGCTTGACTTTCCTGATGACGAGGACATGCGCGTGAGTGCCGAAACAATCTATGAAGCTTTCTATC
>NZ_KV788483.1:0-54976 GCF_001807295.1 Corynebacterium sp. HMSC06C06 | reverse complement strand
ACTCCGTGTCCAAAAAGCCCATGGACATAACAGACTTAGCTCAAGTCCCCCGTTTAGTTCTGTTCAACTTTTTCGGTTGAGCGTCTGCTAGGTGGGGGATTTTTCTTTACCAACTAAACCTTGGGTCGACGTCTTCGGGGTCAAGATTTAGATAGTTCGCCACTAGTGCGGTGAGGACTGTCCCCAAGAGTTCTGCCCGCTCTCCAGGATTCTGTGCGCGTTCCTCGATGGGCATGCGGAAGATCACCATTCGTGCGCGGGTAGGACGGCCGGCCGAATCCACACCGGCGGGAACTACGCGTCCGAGAGGGACCGGGCCATCGGCAATGATTTCTTCAGGCAGCACGGTCATGTCTGCTGAAAGGCGCATGCGGGGAACTGTGTCCACAGCTAGGTCGAGGCCCGCGAGCTGCTCCGCGAAGGCGTTTTGAATCGGGGCGTAGGCCTCGAGGACTGCCATGTCGAAGCGCTCGCTGTTGCTGCGGAAACGCGGTGTCGTCTGTGGCAGGAGTGGGCCGCGCATGCCGCGTCCACGGCGATTGCGGAACGGGCGTACATGTGGGCGGCGCATGGTCATGAGCGTGATCTTAGGACTCTGCAGGTGCTTTTCGGTGCGGGGCGCGCCGAGTTCCGACTATTCAAATCTCAAGTAAGGGTTTAGACTCATTGCCGTGAATCATTCTCGTCATTGCTCTCGCCCAGGCTGCGGCCGACCTGCCGTGGCAACATTGACCTACGCATATTCACAGCAGACGGCCGTCGTTGGCCCGCTTGCGGAGGAGACTGACCCGCATAGCTGGGACCTGTGCGAGAAGCATAGCTCCCGCATCACCGCCCCCATCGGCTGGGAGATGGTGCGCGTGGATCGCATCGAGCTGGACGAGGAAGATGACCTCATGGCACTCGCTGAGGCCGTGCGTGAAGCTGGCCGTGTGACCACCGGCCTGGTGGACGATGGTGCTGGCTCCGGTTCTGACCCCATCGACTACGCCGCGAACTTCGATGGTGCAGATCCGGATAGCTCGAATCACCCGGTTTTTCGCACTCGACGTGTCAGTGAGGCGAAGCAACACCGTCGCGCCCACCTGACGGTTGTGCGGGACGAGAGTGAGGAAGCCGCGCTTAGCGACGTCGACCGCGGCAATCATCATCGCGTCAGAGAAGATTAAAAATAGAGAAGATTAAAAATCCTGTTCCTAGGCCGCTGTCCGTTCTTGCATATGCAAAAGGGGTAGTATTGCAGGTTATGCGTACTCGTGAACAGCTAGATGCCGTTATTAAGGCCTATGACGTCCGTGGCGTCGTGGGCGAAGATATTGATGAGAACTTCGTTCGTGACACCGGTGCTGCCTATGCCGCTATTTTGCGCGGTGAAGGGGAGACCAAGGTGGCGGTGGGGCACGACATGCGCCCTTCTTCACCGGCGTTGTCTGACGCTTTTGCGCAGGGCGTGGCTTCTCAGGGCTTGGATGTCATCAAGTTGAACCTGACTTCGACTGATGAATTGTATTTTGCGGCTGGTTCTTTGGATTGTGCGGGTGCGATGTTTACTGCCTCGCATAATCCGGCGAAGTACAACGGCATCAAGCTGTGCCGTGCGGGTGCTGTGCCGGTGGGGCAGGAGACTGGCCTGGAGGCTATCAAGGGCATGCTGATTGAGGGCGTGCCGGCCTTTGACGGCGAGCCTGGCTCTGTCAGCGAGCGCGAGGTGCTCCCGGACTATGCGGACTTCCTGCGTTCTTTGGTGCCGCTGGAGTCTTCACGTCCATTGGTTGTGGCGGTAGACGCTGCTAACGGCATGGGTGGCCATACGGTTCCGGCTGTGTTTGAGGGCCTGCCGTTTGATGTCCGTGATTTGTACTTCGAGCTGGATGGCACGTTCCCGAACCACGAGGCTAATCCGCTGGATCCGAAGAACCTCGTAGATCTGCAGAAGTTTGTCACTGAGCAGAAGGCTGATATTGGCCTTGCCTTCGATGGTGATGCGGACCGTTGCTTTGTGGTCGATGAGAATGGTGATGCTGTTTCGCCGTCGGCTATTTGTGCGTTGGTGGCGCAGCGTTACTTGCAGAAGTTCCCAGGTTCGACGATCATCCATAACCTGATCACGTCGAAGACGGTGCCGGAGCTGATTGCCGAAAATGGTGGCAGGGCTGTGCGTACCCGGGTGGGCCACTCGTTCATTAAGGCGCAGATGGCCAAGGAGAAGGCTGCTTTTGGCGGCGAGCACTCCGCACACTACTACTTCCAGGAGTTCTGGAATGCGGACTCCGGCATGTTGGCTGCGATGCACGTGCTGGCTGCTTTGGGGGAGACCGATAAGCCGTTGAGCGAGCTGATGGCTCAGTATTCGCGTTATGAGGCTTCCGGTGAGATCAACTCCACCGTGGCAGACCAGAAGGCTGCAACCCAGGCTGTGCTAGATGGTTTGGCGGACAAGATTGAGTCTGTCGACGAGTTGGACGGCGTGACCGTTGAGTTGAAGGGCACGGATGCGTGGTTTAACGTGCGCGCTTCGAACACTGAGCCACTGCTGCGTCTGAACGTTGAGGCGAAAACTGCTGATGAAGTCCAGGCCATCGTCGATGAGGTGCTTGGAATCATCCGCGCTTAGGCGCTTTCCCCGTGCGGGCGCCTTCGTGGCGACCATTCTTCTGTTCGTACCGTTGCCTGTAAATAGTGCCCTACAATTGTGTGTTTTGGCCCGCTATTTGCAGGAAAAAGGCTCCTGGATGCCGCCACGATTGTCGCACATCTCGGTCCATAGAGCTCGTACCTTTCCTTGTGAATAGTGAACCCGAACGGCTCATCTTTGCTGGCTTAATTGCAAGAATCGGTACATTCGCGGCGGCTGAGCCGCGCCGCCCCGGCTGCGCCGCAAAACACAAAAAGCGTCAGCATTGTGCTGGCGCTTTAATTCGGGAAAATTAGCCGCGGGAGTGGGAAACCATGTCCTCCCACTCGACGTACTTCTTGCGCTCGCGGCCCTCGGCCTCGCCGAGTGCGCGCTCTGCCGCATCGAGGTTCTTCCAGCCATCCCAGGAGAGGAACTCCACGCCCGCAGCCTTCAGGGTCTCCGTGATGTCCTCTTCGGAAGCGTGGGAGAGCTTGCCTGCCTCGGCGTCGTCAAGCAGCATGCCGATGGTCTCGGAGGCATCGGACTTGGTGTTGCCGATGAGGCCCACCGGGCCGCGCTTGATCCAGCCAGTGGCGTAGAGGCCAGGGACGATGGTGCCGTCGAGCTCGGTGACGTGGCCGCCGTCGTTGTTGATGACGTTCTTCTCGGAGTTGAAAGGAACGGTGTCGATAGCGTCGGAGCGGTAGCCCACAGCGAGGTAGACCGCCTGAACCGGCCACTCGGTGAACTTGCCGGTCCCGGAGACGGAGCCGTCGCCGTTGAGGGCGGTGCGCTCGGTCTTGATGCCGGTGACCTTGCCATTCTCGCCGAGGATCTCAACCGGCTGCTCGAACAGGTGAATCTGCAGGGTGTGTGGTGCTTCCTTCGGTTCGCGGATGGCGTAGCCCTCCAGGGTTTGGCAAACCAGATCCTGGGACTTGGAGTTGGCGCGTGCCTCGAGGGAAGCCTCGTCGTAGTCGATGTCCTCCGGGTCCACGACCACGTTGATGGTCGGGGAGTGGTCGAGCTCCTTGAGCTCCAGCGGGGTGAACTTTGCCTGTGCCGGGCCGCGGCGGCCGAAGACGCGCACGGTGTGAGCCTTGTTCTTGGACAGGGACTCGTAGACGTTGTCTGGGATCTCGGTGACCTTGAGCTCATCGCCGGTCTTGGCCAAGATGCGGGCGACGTCAAGGCCCACGTTGCCCACGCCCACGACGGCTACCTCTTCAGCGGAGAGGTCCCAGTCGCGGTTGAAGCGCGGGTTGCCGTCGTAGAAGCCCACGAATTCGCCGGCGCCGTGGACGCCCTCGAGGTCTGCACCCGGCACGTTGAGGGCGCGGTCTCCTACGGCACCGGTGGCGAAGACCACGGCGTCGTAGTGCTCCTTGAGCTGCTCGACGGTGAGGTCGCGGCCGATGTGCACGTTGGAGATGAGGCGGATCTGCTCGGTCTCCAGGACGCGGTGCAGGGAGTTAACGATGCCCTTGATGCGTGGGTGATCTGGGGCTACGCCGTAGCGGATGAGGCCGAAGGGAGCTGGCATCTGCTCGATGAGGTCGATCTGGACGTTGCCACCGGTCTTCTTGACCAGGATGTCAGAGGCGTAGATACCTGCTGGGCCAGCGCCGATGACGGCTACCTTCAGTGGGGCTTGCGACATGTCAGTAGTGGGCCTTTCCTCAAATCAATAAACAGCTAAAGAATTCGGTTACTGGTCGTAATACTAGCTGTTCTAGTTCTTTTAATGAATATTAGACTGATCAGTCTGCTAAAAGCGTGTGAGCGTGGGGTTTATTGAACCGCTTTCTGGAACGCTGGGCAACTTGATTATTTAGATTCTTCCAGCGTGGCGACGTTGCCCCAGCTCACAATGTAAAGAGTGGTGAAATTAATCCGTACCGCTTTGTCTATCGTTCTTAGACCGGTAGGTTTTTGTCATCCACGACGAAAGGCAAGTGTTCATCCCCATGACTACCGCAACGAAACCACAACGCAAGGCTCGTCCGCGCAAGCCCGAGGGGCAATGGAAGATTGACGGCAAGGAGCCGCTCAACACCGACGAGGAGATCAAGCAGGAAGACGGCGGCCTGTCCGCTCGCCAGCGCGTCATTGATATCTACTCCAAGCAGGGATTTAAGTCGATTCCGCCAGAGGATCTTGCCCCACGCTTTAAGTGGCTCGGCCTCTACACCCAGCGCAACCAGAACCTGGGCGGCGAGCTGACTTCTAAGCTGAGCAACACAGAGCTGCAGGACGAGTACTTCATGATGCGCGTGCGTTTCGACGGTGGCCGCGTGGACCCGGCCAAGCTGCGCACCGTGGGCGAAATCTCCCGTGATTACGCTCGCTCCACCGCGGACTTCACGGACCGTCAGAACATCCAGTTGCACTGGATTCAGATCGAGGACGTTCCCGCAATCTGGGAAAGACTGCGCGCCGTAGGGCTCGATACGCTGCTGGGCTGCGGCGACGTCCCACGCGTCATCCTCGGTTCGCCAGTCGCGGGCGTGGCAGAAGACGAGATCATCGATGCCACCCCGGCAATCGACGACATTGTGGAGAACTACCTGCCACGCGATGAATTCCACAACTTCCCGCGCAAGTTTAAGACCGCGATTTCCGGCAACCGCCGCCAGGACGTCACCCATGAGATTCAGGACATTGCCTTCGTCGGCGTCAACCACCCTGAATATGGTCCTGGCTTCGACTGCTTCGTTGGCGGCGGCCTGTCCACCAACCCGATGCTGTCCCAGTCCCTGGGCGCTTGGGTTCCGTTGGAGCGCGTTCCTGAGGTTTGGGCAGGCGTAGCCCGCATCTTCCGTGACTACGGCTACCGTCGCAACCGCAACCGCGCCCGCCTAAAGTTCCTGGTAGCTGAGTGGGGCATTGAGAAGTTCCGCGAGGTCCTAGAGACCGAGTACTTGGACGCACCGCTTCTCGACGGCGAGCCACTCGTTGTAGAGCCCGGTTCCCGCGATCACTTGGGCGTGCACAAGCAACAGGACGGCAACTACTACCTCGGTGTGAAGCCCACCGTGGGCCATGCCACCGGCGAGCAGCTAATCGCCATTGCCGACGTCGCTGAGAAGTTCGGTATCACCCGCATCCGCACCACGCCGATGAAGGAGCTCCTCTTCCTCGATGTCAAGGAAGAGGACATCCCGGCGCTTTCCCGGGCACTCGACGAGACCGGCCTGTATTCCCAGCCTTCCGAGTTCCGCCGGGGCGTCATCTCCTGCACGGGCCTGGAGTTCTGCAAGCTCGCGCACGTGACCACCAAGGCCCGCGCCATCGAACTCGTGGACATCCTCGAGGACACGTTGGGTGACCTGGACGTTCCGATATCCATTGCGCTCAACGGCTGCCCGAACGCCTGCGCCCGTTCGCAGGTCTCTGACATCGGCCTGAAGGGCCAGATTGTCACCGACGCTGACGGCAACCGCGTCGAGGGCTTCCAGGTGCACCTGGGCGGTGCGCTGGGCCTGTCCCCGGATTGGGGCCGCAAACTGCGTGGCCACAAGGTCATTGCGGACGAGGTGCCTGACTACGTCATCCGCTTGGTTAACAAGTACAAGGAGCAGCGCGCGGAAGGCGAGCAATTCCGCCACTGGGTTCTGCGCGCCGCTGAGGAGGATCTGCAGTGAATTTCCGACGCAAGCCCAATCCCAACCGCAACCACCCCATGTACTGCCCGTACTGCGGGGGCACCGGGCTCTTCCCGGATGAGGAAGGGGAGTTTGCCTGGAAATGCACTGAATGCCTGCGGATTTTCTCCGTGATGTTTCATGGTCAGGACGACGCTCCCGTCGCCCCGGCGAAGACTGTTTCTTCCAACGAGGCGTTGCAGCGATCGCTCCAGCGTCGCGGCCACGTCACTGCGATCCCCAAGGAATAACCATGACCTCCCTCATCACGTTGTCGCATGGTTCGCGTCACCCGAAGGCGGTAGCTGGCATCGAGGCGCTTACCCAACGCGCCGCCGCGCTTGCCGACGTCGCGCACTGGCAGTGTGCGCACCTCGAGTTCAACGAGCCTGACCTCGCCACGGCAGCGCAGCAGCTCGCAGCGCGCGGGGAAACCGAGGCCGTGGTGGTGCCGCTGCTTTTTATTGAGGGCTACCACCATCGCGTGGACGTGCCGGAGGCCATCGCTGCGGCAGAGGAAGCCTCCGGGCTGCGCCTGCTGCGCAGTGACTCGCTGGGCACTGGGGCCGACATGGCGCAGGTGCTGGCGCAGCGCGCAGGCTGCCAACCACAGTGCGCGCCGATGACCGATCATTTGGTCATCTACTCGGTGGGCTCATCGAATCTGCAAACCAACCAGGCCATTGCGCGCCTAGCGGTGCGGGTGTCTGACTTGACCGGCGTGAGTACCTCAGTGGCTTTTGCTACACGGGGCGGTAGGGAAGACGTCGCCAAGCAGGCGCGTATTTATGGCTCGGTGCGGGTGCTGCCGCTGTTCGTTACTGAAGGTCTACTTCTTGACCTGCTCGCGGAAGCCCCAGCGCATGTAGACTCCCCGCTAGGCGTTGACCTTGCGGGAATCGTGTCCCACCGCTTTGTTCATGCAGCGGGCCTGCCTTATCAGACTCGACAGCTTGTACAGATCGGACGATAAAAGATGCGATCCCTCATTCTTATCGCGCTAGGCGGTGCGGCGGCGCAGCTTGTCGACGGCGGAATCGGCATGGGTTTCGGTGTAACCTCGACCACCATTTTGCTGCTGGCGGGCCTAGGTCCTGCGCAGGCCTCCGCGGTGGTGCACACCGCTGAGCTGGGAACCACGTTGGTCTCTGGCTTGAGCCACTGGCGTTTTGGAAACGTGCATTGGCCTACGGTGTTCAAACTGGGCGTGCCGGGCGCCATCGCCGCATTCTTGGGAGCAACGGTGCTCTCCAACGTTTCGACGGAATCGGCTGCGCCCATCACGGCACTCATCCTCGTGGCCATCGGCGCGAACCTGGTGTGGCGCTTTTCCCGCCCGCGTCCTAAGCGCTCGGCATATAAGCGTCAGCACTCCACGGGCTTCCTTGCCGGCCTCGGCTTGGTAGGTGGCTTCGTGGATGCGACAGGTGGCGGCGGCTGGGGGCCGGTCTCTACGTCAACGATGATGGCCATTGGGCGGGAGCAGCCGCGACGTATTGTGGGCACGGTAAATACCGCGGAGTTCCTTGTGACCTTTGGCGCTACCGCTGGCTTCATCGTGGGGCTGTGGCACGAAATTGTGGCGCACCTGGCTGCGGTCATCGCGCTGCTCATCGGTGGCGCCATCACCGCCCCGATTGCGGCTTGGCTCATCTCGCGCGTTAACCCTGTGGTTCTGGGCGGGTTCGTGGGCACCGCGATTGTTGTCCTGAACGTGGGCAAGGTCATCGGGGGCGCGGAGACCTACTTCGGCTGGGAGCTCGCTAGCTGGGTGGTTCCGGTGGCGCAGGTTGCCATCGCTGTGGTCGCAATTGCGGCCACAGCTCTGGGCGCGCGCCGCACCAGGGCCGCGCGGGCGGCAGAGCTTGAAGCTGAAAACGCTGAGCGTGATGCGCACGCAGCGTTCCATGCACCGCGTGGACACTCGGCTCGCTCTGGTCGGGGATTCAAAGTCATCGCTGAACAGGAGCCAGAGGCTGATCACTGCGCGAAGCGGGCGTCGGTGCGCGCCCAATAGGGGCCCAATAAGGGGGAAGCTAAGTCGTAAGCCCCGCGACGTCTCCGATGACAAAGACGGCCGGCGGGGCAATGGTCGCGGACTCTACCGTCTCGCCGAGGGACCCGAGGGTACAGCGGAAGGTGCGCTCACCTTCCATGGTTCCCTCTTGGATGATGGCGACTGGGGTCTGCGGTGAGCGTCCACCATCTTGTACTGCCTGGGCAATGGCCCGGGCATTTTTTACGCCCATGATGATGCTGAGGGTGGCGCCAGACTGCGCAAGCGCGCCCCAGTCCAACAAGGACTTGGGGTGGCCAGGCGGGAGGTGCCCAGAGACAACGGTGAAAGCGTGGACGACGCCGCGGTGCGTGACAGGCACGCCGGCAAGGGCGGGCACGGATACGGCAGATGTAACGCCAGGGATCACTTCCACAGGCAGCGAGGCGGCAGCGAGCGCCTGAACTTCCTCGAAGCCACGGCCGAAGACATAGGGGTCACCGCCCTTGAGGCGGGCGACCTTGCGGCCCGCACGGGCGTGCTCGATGAGCAGTTCGTTGATCTTTTCCTGTGAAGTCTGGCGCTGGTAGGGCAGCTTGGAAACGTCGATGACCTCTTTTGCGTCGACATCGCACAGTTTGTGCAGATCCTGGGTGGGGCCGAGATGATCTGCCAAGATGACATCGGCGTTCTGCAAGGCGTACATGCCGCGGACCGTGATGAGGTCCCATGCGCCGGGGCCGCCGCCTACCAGGACCACCGGGTGAATCTGCGGGGTGTTCGCTGTGCTCATGGTCATTAATACTAATCGCTGCAGGTCCGGCGGCTGAGTCCGGGGCTGTTGGCTGGACTTTTTCTCCCAACTTCCTGTCTGAGTGGCGTGAAAGCCTCTTTTGCGCAATCGATGTCGGCGTCGCGGGCTATGCTCGGGGCCATGGATAGTGGCTATTTTGACGGCGCGGCCTATGACCCAGAGACCGTGCGCTTTTTCGACGTCGCGCACGAGGGCGGCCAGGTTCGTGTTTTGGCGGGTGAGGTCCAACAGCTCGCACAGCACCTCGGCGGAACTCAGCCGCGCTCGCTGGTCATCCTTCCCACCGAACAGGTGGCACGCGCTGCGGCCTATACAGCTGCGGGTTTGGCGGAGCCTTCGCGCGTGCCAGTCGTTGTGGCTGAGTCCCTTCCGCAATTTGTAGGTGCGCTGGACGTTGTCGTCGTTATCGGTGAGCGCGGCGAGTGTGATTGGGCCTCGCGTGCTCTGATTGCTGCGGATAAGAGAGGAGCCGCTACGGTCTTGGTCGGCCCCGCGCGTGGTCCCTTGTTGGAGGATGCGCCTGCGGCTACCCTGGTCGCACCGACGCTACCTACGGTAGAGGGGGCGTCGCCTGCACGCAGCATTGCTGCCCTTCATACCATTCAAGCGGTCCTCGAAGAAGAAGGTGAGCTTGTCGCACGGCGCCTCGAAGAGGTGGCTGACGCAATCGACCGTGAACTCGAAACGCTTAGCCCTGAGCACGATTCTGCTACCAATCCGGGGCGCGCACTCCGAGAATTCGTTGAAGGGGCGCGAGTCGTTCATAGCTGCGGCTCTGATCCATATGCTTTCTCCGAAGAACGAGTCCGGGTTGATTTGGGCTCCTTGGTTGCTCGGATGGCGGCAGCTATTTGGGCTGCCCATGGACTAGGGGGCACGTACGTCGATGCGCAAGAGCTGCCGATGGTGATTGAACGAAATCAGCATTCTGGTGCAAATGCGATTCGTGACATCTTCTATGACCCCGAACTCGACGGGGGAGAGGAAACGGGTCCTTTGGTACCCTTGAAAATTGTCTTATGGGGCAAGGAAGAGGCGAACCTTCCCCACTCCATTGCCCAAGCAAGCAATGATCCTGAACCCGCGCTGGGTGATCTCGCCCGTGCGCTTCAGCTCATTACGCGGAGCTATGCCGCGACCGCCTACGAGATTTCTTAAAAGAAGGAAACACATATGCAGCTGCTCAACAGCGCAACTCGAAACTATTCTTGGGGCTCCCGCACCATGATTCCGGAGCTCAAAGGCGAACCAGCGGCAGAAGCGCCTATTGCTGAGTTATGGTTCGGCGCTCACCCGGGTGATCCTTCGACAGTAGATGGCCAGCGTCTTGATGAAGTAATCGCCGCAGCACCCCGCGAGCAGCTAGGTGCGCGTGTCGAACAGACTTATGGGCAACGCCTTCCGTTCTTGTTGAAGATCCTCGCCGCTGAGGAACCATTGTCATTGCAGGCTCACCCTTCTAAGGCTCAAGCAGAAGAAGGCTTTGCCCGCGAGAACGCTGCAGGAATCGCATTGAACGCTGCGAATCGCAACTACAAAGATGACAACCACAAGCCTGAACTCATCGTGGCCTTGACCGAGTTCTACGCTATGGCAGGCTTCCGCCCACTTGAGCGCACGCTGGAGCTGTTCAAAGCGCTGGACTGCAAGCAGCTCGACCATTACTTGAGCATGTTGCTGCCAGATCCGGCCGCCGAATCTGAGAACCTGCGTGCGCTGTTTACTACGTGGATTACTATCCCAACTGCAAAGCGCAAGGAACTCATCGCTGCCATCGTCGAAGCTGGCGAGGCTCTCATCGCCCGCACTGCTGAGGATGCAGCTGAGGCATGGATGGCACGCGATATGCGTACGGTGATCAACCTCAACGAGCAATACTCCGGCGATATCGGTGTGCTCGGCGCACTGCTGCTCAACCACATTGTTCTCGCGCCGGGGGAGGCACTGTACCTGAATGCGGGTTCGCTCCATGCTTACGTTTCGGGATTGGGCGTGGAAATCATGGCGAACTCTGACAACGTTCTGCGTGGTGGTCTCACCCCGAAGTTCGTGGATGTGCCAGAGCTCGTGAAGGTCTTGACCTACGAATCTGTTGCGGACCCACGCGTGCAGCAGGTGGACAAGGCTGGAGCGCCCAACGTTAAGGGAGCCGAAGCCTGGTCCTATCCGGTACCGATCGACGAGTTCGCTCTTGACCGTGTGGAGCTAGGGGCCAATGATGAAGTTGAACTCGAGTTTGACGGTCCTGCCATTGCACTGTGCACCGGTGGAAGCGTTGAGCTTGAAGACGCAGAAGGAAATACCCAAACTCTCACTCCTGGCGGTGCCGAGTGGCTCCCAGCTGTAGAGGGTGTCGTAAAGGCGCGCGCTGCCCAAAGCGGAGCGGGCCAGCTCTTCGTCGCTCGCGTCTAGGCGCGTGCGCTTAGTCCGCTGCGGCGGCTCCGGGGCCGTCAGCAGCTAGTCACGTTGCGACGTGGGCAAGCTGGGCGGGGACCGGTGCCAAAGATGACTACCTTGAGTGGGGCATCGGCCGAAGCCGCATTCCTTCCGGGGTCTTCTAATAGATCGAGAACCGTAGCTACGGAAAAAGCCGGCGTGCGGAAATTTGTAATGGCCTCACCATCTAAGAGGTGGACTGCGCGGGTACTTCTACGTTCGCAGGCTGCTCGACAAGCTCATTGGGTTCCTACTCAGAGCCTTCCGCCGGTGAGTAATCGGTAGGTTCTTTCGGGGCATTGGGGTTAACCGGTTCCACGCTGGGCTGTGGTGCGTCAACGGTTCTGCCGTTTGCGTCAGTAGTAGGTGCTGGCTCAGATTCAGGAGTCTCTGTTCCATTCTGTTTGGTGGGATCATCCGCGGGCTCCGAAGGCTCAATAGGCTTGACGGCGGGCGGCTCAGAGTTGCTACCCCTCTTGCGCTTGTTCTCGTTGGGCACCGTGCGATTCGGTGAGGTTTCGGTAGGGGTTGCTGTATGGGTAGGAGCCGGGCTCGGTACGGCAGATTGCGTTGGCGATTCGGGGGCAGTAGCTGCGGATTCAGATGAACTGCTGGTTCCAAGCTGTGCGTTATTGGAAGGCTCTTGTCCCGTGCCGTAGTAGCTGTTGCCACCATGTTGCTGCGCGGTGGCGCGGCTTTGCGAAGAGAGATTTTCTGGGCGATAAACCGCCGTAGGGCCGAAGTTAGCACCGGTGCCAGTGATGGCGTTGGGAGCTAGATATGGGTCATTCTGAAGAGCAACAGAACTCTTCTTGGGAGCGCGCTTGGATGTGTGGCTGCTCGTTGTGGTCTGCGTAGTCTCCGCTTGGGTTGATTCGGTGTGGCCCACTGGGGTCATTGATTCGCTTTGGCTCTTCGCCGTGGATGATCCAGGCGCGGAGATTTTCCACACGCCAAGGCCGACGAAGACAGCAGAAAGGAGGCCGATGGCGATAAAGACATACACGCGGCGTGCATCGGTCTTCATGATGGCTTCCTTTCTTAAGATAAGAGGGCATTAATTTTTTGGTGTCGCTACGACACAACAACAAAGCAGCTGTTTAGACAACTTGGCGTCTTGGTTGTTTAAAAATAGCACTCATGCAGCGGAAATGCTGTAAGGGTGCAGGGTGTGTAACAACTCGGTAACGACACTATCATGTAATCCTTGATAAGGGAATGCCTAGATGTAGCTGTGGCCAGTCTGAAGGCGGAAGATTGTGCCAGTTTAAGCCGTAGCATCGGGCACCTATGCTAGGCGGATGCAGTGAGAAGCAGATTTGTCGGCACTGACCTGTATGTTATGCGCCAGTGTGGCCTTTGCCCTATAAATTGACAGAGGAAATGCACTGACAAACCGAGAAGTAACGGCTAGATATAGAAGTAAACACCGCCAGAAGTTGCTCCACATTCTTAATTTCTGCGGTGGACACTCCACTTTTGATTACTCGGGATTGCTAGATTTCGGAATCGTTGATTGTCTAGCGGCTCTAAGAAAGGGAAATGCAATGAGCACTTGGGACGAGAACATCTTTTCAGAAGACGTAAACGTAGATTTTCTGGATGAACTTGCGAACTTGGATGACGAAGACATTGTGGAGGCAGTCTCTGATGCCTGTGCACTGGCAACGTCCGGTGATGCGATCTCTGCAGATGAGGAACGGAACGCACAGGCGGCGGCGACAATCGCCGCTATCTGGGCCGGAGCGCCTTTCAGTGCGGGCGAGGTAGTTTCTTCCTACCCATTTATCCGCGGATTGGCCGGCTCTGGGGACGAGGCCCTCAATGAGCATGCCTTGGAGATTCTCGAGGCAGTCGAAGAAGACTATGACCTAGAGGCGTTCATCGAAGCGCTGTCTTAAGTCACCGGACGCATCGCCAAGCAGCGAAGGGCTAAATCAGAAATGTTAATCAGCATCGAGGGAATCGATGGAGCAGGCAAGAACACGCTAGTGCAGCGCATTAAGAAAGAACTTTCCGTTGAGGTTAACGTTCTTGGCTTCCCCCGTTATGAAGAGTCGGTTCATGCGCAGCTTGCGCAGGATGCTCTCTACGGGAAGATGGGCGATCTGACTGACTCTGCTTTTGCGATGGCAACCCTATTCGCCCTCGATCGCTTGGGTGCAAAAGAACGCCTGCTTGCAGCCCAGGAGAGCAAAGACTTGCTCATTCTTGACCGCTATGTGGCGTCGAATGCTGCTTACTCGGCTGCGCGTCTAGGCACCGACGAGGTCATTGATTGGGTCTTTGATCTGGAGTTTGGTCGCTTCGGCTTACCAAAGCCGCAGCTGCAAATTTTCCTTGACACCGACGTCGAGCTTGCCGCCGCACGAGCGACTTCCCGTGCCGAGGAAGATTCGACCCGCGCCCGTGATCGATACGAAAAGGACAGTACTCTGCAGGCGAACACTGCGGCGGCGTATCGTCGATTAGCAGAGCGTAAGTGGGGCGGACAGTGGATCGCCACCGCTGATACCGATATGATTGTGCAATCTGTGAAGAAACTCGTGGAGGAGTAGGAATATGGCGCCGAAGATTCTGGTGGTTGACGATGATCCTGCGATCTCGGAGATGTTGACCATCGTTCTTGAGGCAGAAGGCTTTGAGCCTATTGCGGTAACCGATGGAAATGAAGCGGTTCCGGCTTTTCAAGAAAACGACCCAGACCTCATCCTGCTCGATCTCATGCTTCCTGGCATGAACGGCGTTGACATCTGCCGTGCTATTCGCACCGAGTCCTCGGTCCCGATTGTCATGCTGACGGCTAAGACCGACACTGTGGACGTGGTCCTCGGCCTCGAATCGGGAGCCGATGACTACATCACCAAGCCTTTCAAACCAAAGGAACTCATTGCGCGCATCCGTGCCCGCCTACGCCGCACCGATTCCGCTTCCTCTGGTGAGCTCATCGAGGTCGGCGACCTCGTCATCGACGTTCCCGAGCACACAGTAACCCGTGCAGGCGGCGAAGAGATCTCGCTGACTCCTTTGGAGTTTGACCTTCTTCTCGAGATGGCGCGCAAGCCGGGCCAGGTTCACACCCGCGAAGCCCTCCTCGAATCCGTGTGGGGCTACCGTCACGCCTCCGATACCCGTTTGGTCAACGTGCACGTCCAGCGCCTGCGTGCCAAGATCGAGCACGACCCCGAAGACCCACAAATTGTCCTCACCGTTCGCGGTGTGGGATATAAGACCGGCAAGACCGGCTCCGGGGAATAAAGAGGGCTTTCGCTATTTTTGAATGGTTTAGACGTTTTCGGGATCGTCTTGTAGACAAGTGGCGCACGTCGCTGCAGACTCGAGTCATCGGCATGATTCTCGTAGCCTCTACGGTGGTCATGCTTTTGCTCGGCTACGCGCTGGTATCAGTGCTTACTCAGCGTTTGGTGAGCCAGAAGGAAGACGCAGCCTTTCAAGAACTTGATCGCGCACGCGCAACGGTGGAGCAGCAAATCGACGCCACCGGAACAGCGAACTCGGTCCAGGTGCGCATCAACTCCGCACGGGCGTCATTGGGGCAGTTGTCCTCGGAGCTAAACGATCATCAGGAAACCTATGAAGCTGTTGTCGTCGTAGATAATGACGACGGAACCTTCACCACCTCTCCCGAAGGTTTCCGTATTCCGGAAGAGATGCGGACACTGGTTTCCAATGGGAATATTGCGCAGCAATATACAAGCATCGACCGCATCGAAGGGGAGACATATAACGCCCTGTTGGTTGGCACCCCCATCGATTCTGACATCCCTGATACCCAGGTTTATCTGGTGCTTTCCATGGAATCCGAGGAAGCCACCATGGCGTTGATGCGCGGTCTGCTCTCCGCTGCTGGTGTGGTGGTCGTGGTCCTCCTGGTAGGCATCGCATGGCTGGCAACGCAGCAAGTTATCGTCCCAATTCGTTCCGCTTCACGCATTGCGCAGCGTTTGGCTGCAGGCCATCTGCGCGAGCGAATGGTGGTCAATTCCGATGATGAGATGGGCCGCCTAGCAGCGTCCTTCAACGACATGGCTGACAAGCTATCGAAGCAGATTACCCAGTTGGAGGAGTACGGCGACCTGCAGCGGCAGTTCACTTCCGATGTTTCGCACGAGCTGCGAACTCCGTTGACGACAGTGCGCATGGCCGCAGATCTGATCGCCGCCGACTCGGACTCCATGGAACTGCATACCCGACGCGCCTCGGAGCTGATGATTCGCGAGCTTGACAGGTTCGAGGAATTGCTCGCCGACCTGCTGGAAATCTCGCGGCACGACGCCGGCGTGGCGGACCTGTCTGCCGCATCCCTCGACGTGCGTTCGTGCGTCGATTCTGCGATGGCACAGGTTGTGCATTTGGCTGAAGAACTTGATGTTGACGTGCAGATTAATATGCCTGCTGAGCCGGTGACCATCGAAGCCGACTCCCGCCGCATCGAGCGCATTCTGCGCAATCTCTTGGCCAACGCCATCGACCACTCCGAGGGAAAGCCAGTTGTGGTGGACATGGTTGCCAACGAAGAAGCGGTGGGCATTGCGGTCACCGACTCCGGCGTGGGGCTCAAGGAAGGACAAGAGGAGTTGGTGTTCAACCGCTTCTGGCGCGCCGATGCCTCGCGTAAGCGCCATTCCGGCGGCACGGGCTTGGGCTTGGCGATTGCCCGCGAGGACGCCGTGCTGCATGGCGGTACACTCGACGCCATCGGTTATCTTGGCGTGGGCTCGCGTTTCAGGCTTATTGTCCCGCGCGTTCCGAACACTCCAATCGAATCCGAGCCAATCGTTTTGGAAGTTCCGCATGCCCCGTGCCCTGAACCTGACAACACAGAAGTCTTGGAACAGCAGGACGTTGGCATCATTTGGCCGTCGGAGCGCATGTCCCGGGAATTCGTAGAGGTTGAATCCGCAGTGCTTGACGACGCCCCCGAATCCGAAACCCATGCGGGGAAGACGCCGAACGCGGCGTCGTCAAGCAGCGCTAGTGAAGCAGAAAAGGAGCAGCGATGAGTAGCAGCCGTACCTCCCAGAAGCTGCGCTTTGTGCGTTCCTCGCGCAGCGTGCTGGCAGTAACTAGCACCGCCTGTGTTTTTGCCGTGGCAGGTTGTTCGACACTGCCGCATAATACTTCACCGCAGGTTATTGGAACCTTTCAGAAGCGTATCGATCCACAAGTAGAAATCATGGGGCCGAAGGCAGGCGCAGACGCCGATCTGGTCCTGCGTGAGTTCTATACAGCCTCTGGTAAACCCGCCAGCAACTACGAGTCTTCCCGCAACTTCTTGGCGGACTCCATTGCTGAAACTTGGGACCCAACCGGCTCCATGCTCGTCGTGGATTCGATTGACATTTTGACCGTGGACAATGGCGCTGATCGCAGGACCTTTGACGTGCGCGGAAATGTGATTGGCTCCCTCGTCGATGGCGGCGCATATGTTCCGCGCAGCATTAAGTACGAGGCCACCATCAAGATGGAAAAGATTAACGATCAATGGCGCATCGTCGATCTGCCCGCTGGCCTGGTTATTGAGCGCAATGACCTGCGCAATAACTATCGTCCTTTGTCGCTGTATTTCTTTGGGCAGTCGGAACAGTCTTTGGTTTCTGACCGTCGGTGGCTCTACACCGGCCAGCAGTCGGTGGACACTGAGCTGGTCACGTTATTGTTGGAAGGGCCCAACAATGACTTGCGTCCTGCAATCTCCGATTTGGTCCCCGTCTCTGCAACCTTCCTCGGTAAAGAAGACGGAACTTATCGATTTAGCGGAATGAATTCGATGAGCCAAGAACAACGGTTGCGCTTTGCCGCCTCTTTGGTGTGGACGTTGAACAACGCTAACGTCGGCGGCAAGATCAAGGCCACCGCTGATGGCAGCCCGCTTATCGACGGCTTGGATGAGATGACGATCGATGACTTTGCGGAGTACAACCCGGGCAACCTCGCCAGCTCTGATGCTAAGCTTTATGCCATCAATAACGGTGCTTTGCTCGAGGTAAGCGGCGGCACGGCAGCGCCTTCTAGCACATCTTTGGGCCGTGCGAATAACCTCCAATCGGCAGATATTTCCGCAGAATCAATCGTTGCGGCGGTGCAGAAGAATTCCCAGACTGAGTATCAGCTCAAGTTGGGCAAGATGGGTGAGAATCTAAGCGACCATTTGAAGGCAAAGACGATTGCTCGCCCCACCTTTGAACCTAGTGGCCAAGCCATCTGGACCGTCGTCAACGGTGAGAAGGTAGTGCGGGTCGCGCGTTCCGCCGCGTCCGGTGAGATTTCCCAGTCTGAGGTTGATACCTCTGGCATGGATAACATTAAAGGCGAGATCTCCGTCATTCGCTTGTCCGCCACCGGCGCTCGCGTTGCGATGCTCATCGGCGGCAACGTTTACATCGGTGTCGTCGCTCGTGGTAATAATGGCGACTACCATATCGTCAACGCCCACCAGGTGGGCTTGGAAATGCAGAATACGGCTTTGTCGCTCGACTGGATGAGTGATGGATCGCTGCTAGTGGGTACGAACAATACGAATTCCCCAGTGTGGCGAATTGAGCAAGATGGCTCTTCTGCCACCACGTTGGCTTCGGGAAACATCACAGCTCCGGTAGTTGCCGTGGCAGCTTCACCGACGACGCTCTACATCACCGATTCGCACGCGCTGTTGCAGTTGCCTGCGGAGAGCACTGACAATTCCTTCTGGCGTGAAGTCTCCGGTCTGCAAGGGCTTCGTTCTTCGCCTATCGTGGCCAAATAGTAAGCGCAAGAAAAGCCGCGGGCGGGGGAAGACAGGCCACGGGGCGATAAGGGGAGGGCGTAGGGATGCACAAGCGAAGGCTAGCAGCGCGGGCGTTGGAATTGCTTGACGTGGTTGTCCCGCGTGAGTGCGCGGGGTGTGGCGGTGTGATTGTTGCGCCTGCGCTCATTTGTGAGCGGTGTCAGAAGCATTTGCGACTGCCGCCGCGCCAGATCTCTCGTCCGGTTCCCCTGGGCTTGCCTGTCTGGGCATTGGGTCCGTATTCAGATGTGCGCCGCAATCTCATTGTCTCGATGAAGGAGCGGGGAAATCGTGCGGTGCGTTCCCATGTGGCGGCCGTGTACACAGCTGGTATTGAGTATTTGCGGGCGCGAGGGGAGATACCAGAAGAAACTGTCTTGGTGCCGGCCCCGACGAGGCTGAACTCCGCCCGCGCGCGTGGTGGGGATCCCGTGGAGCAAATCTGTGAAAAAGTAGCGGCGAGCTTGCCCCACATGCGCACGTGTATTGCTTTAAAGGTGAGGGAGTTGGCAGCGGACCAGTCTGATCTTAATGCAGGTCAGCGGTGGGAGAACATGCGTACTGCGGTGCATCTGACGCGGGCAGCGAGCCAGGTGGCGGGGACGCGCATAGTGCTTGTCGATGATGTGGTGACCACCGGTGCGACGCTTAGCGCTAGCGCCGCGCGGCTGCGCGGTGCAGGGGGAGTAGTAGACGGTGCAATCGTACTGGCAGAGGCGTAGTTATGTGAGGTTCAGGGGTAAATTTGCGACCTAAAGGATCCCTTGGTTATGACCACTGGTAGCATGAAGGGTGTCACAGGGAAGCAGTGAAGTGGCCCAGGCAATTGCTGGAGATTCAAGTCCAAGCGAGGAAATGTCTAGAGTCCTTCAAACTGCGGAATGTGCAGTCATTCAGTCCCCACGAGATAAGGGAGGCAACTCAATGTCCCAGCCCACCAACGCTCAGGTCACAATCACCGGCCGTAACGTCGAGGTCCCAGATCACTTCCAGGAGCGCGTAACTGAAAAGCTGGCCAAGATTGAACGCCTTGACCCGACTCTGACCTTCTTCCACGTGGAGCTCCAGCACGAGCCTAACCCACGTCGTGAGGCAGAGTCTGACCGCATCCAGATCACCGCTACCGGTAAGGGCCACATCGCTCGTGCCGAGGCTAAGGAAGATTCCTTCTACGCTGCTCTGGAGACCGCTCTGGCAAAGATGGAGCGTTCTTTGCGTAAGGTCAAGGTTCGCCGCGAGAACGTCAAGTCCGGACACCGTGCGCAGAAGGGCACCGGTGAGCTTGCTGCTGAGATGGTTGCTGCAGCTGAGAACGAGCGCGCCAAGGAAGAGCGCTACATCGATCCTTATGCAGAGACCGTCGAGGACGTACGCCCAGGCCAGATTGTTCGTTCCAAGGAGCACCCAGCTACTCCGATGAGCGTCGATGAGGCCCTCAGTGAAATGGAGCTGGTCGGCCACGACTTCTACCTCTTCATCAACGAAGAGAACAACAAGCCGTCTGTGGTTTATCGCCGTCATGCATTCGACTACGGCATCATCTCCCTTTCTGAGGATGCTGGCGAAGCTTAAACGGCACGCCCCAACTCGGGTTTAAGCTCCTAGAGCTTCCCTCGCCCCCTGCCGCTCATTGCCCAAGCGATGAAGTGGCAGGGGGTGAATTCGTTTTGTGCAAAGGTAGCGCCAGTTTTAGCTGTGCCGCCCAGAATTAGGGTCAGAATAAGGCTTTGTGGAGCGAGTGGGTACAATGACCTGAAGTTAACTATTTTGTCGCGACAAGAAGGACTATCTAGAAGTGTTTGGACTTTCCAAGCTGCTCCGTGCAGGCGAAGGACGTACCGTCAAGCGCCTTGCAAAGATGGCTGATGATGTGATTGCTCTCGAATCCGAGTACGCCGCGCTGACTGATGCAGAACTAAAGGCAAAGACCCAGGAATTTAAAGACCGCCTGGGTAACGGTGAAGAGATGAATGACATCCTTCTCGAAGCTTTCGCCACCGTGCGTGAAGCGGCTTGGCGCGTTCTGGACCAGAAGCACTACAAGGTACAGATCATGGGTGGCGCTGCCCTCCACTTCGGCAACGTTGCCGAGATGCGTACCGGTGAGGGTAAGACGCTGACCTCGTTGCTGCCTGCTTACCTCAACGCACTTGAAGGTAAGGGCGTTCACATCGTTACGGTCAACGATTACCTGGCTAAGCGTGACGCCGAGATGATGGGCCGTGTGCACCGTTGGTTGGGTCTTAGCGTTGGCGTTATCCTCTCCGAGATGCGCCCTGCAGAGCGTAAGGAAGCTTATGCCTGCGACATCACTTACGGCACCAACAACGAGCTGGGCTTCGACTACCTGCGTGACAACATGGTGCGCTCGCTTGACGACGTCGTCCAGCGCGGCCACAACTACTGCATCGTCGACGAGGTGGACTCCATCCTTATCGACGAGGCACGTACCCCGCTCATCATTTCCGGTCCGGTCGACGGCTCCTCCCAGTTCTACAGCGTCTTCGCGCAGCTGGCGCCCAAGATGCGTGAAGGGATCCACTACGAGGTTGACCACAAGAAGCGGACCATCGGCGTGCTCGAGGAGGGCGTTGAGTATGTCGAGGATCAGCTCGGCATCGATAACCTGTACGCACCAGAGCATTCCCAGCTGGTGTCCTACCTGAACAACGCTCTGAAGGCGGAAGAGCTCTTCACCCGCGACAAGGACTACATCGTCCGTAACGGTGAAGTCATGATCGTTGACTCCTTCACCGGCCGCGTTCTGGCAGGCCGTCGCTACAACGAGGGTATGCACCAGGCCATTGAGGCCAAGGAAAACGTGGAGATCAAGAACGAGAACCAGACTCTGGCTACCGTTACTCTGCAGAACTACTTCCGTTTGTATGAAAAGATTTCCGGCATGACCGGTACCGCAGAGACCGAGGCAGCCGAGCTGCACTCCATCTACGGCCTCGACGTGGTGCCGATTCCGACCAACAAGCCGAACCAGCGTGCGGATCACTCCGACCGCATCTACAAGACTCAGGAAGCTAAGTTCGCTGCGGTTGTCGATGACATCGCTGAGCACGTTGCGACGGGCCAGCCAGTTCTGGTTGGTACCACCTCCGTTGAGCGTTCCGAGTACCTCTCCCAGCTGCTGACCAAGCGCGGTGTGAAGCACTCCGTGCTGAACGCTAAGCACCACGAGGAAGAGGGCCAAATTGTTGCTCGTGCCGGCCGTCCAGGAACGGTAACGGTTGCGACCAACATGGCAGGCCGTGGTACCGATATCGTGCTGGGTGGTAACCCAGAGGTCATCCTCGATGAGAAGCTGCGTGAGCGCGGCCTCGACCCATTCGAGGATGAAGAGCGTTACCAGGAGGCATGGGATGCAGAGATTGAAGAGGAGAAGGAGCGTTCCAAGCGCCTCGGTGACGAAGTCCGCGAGGCTGGCGGCCTCTACGTCCTGGGCACCGAGCGTCACGAGTCCCGCCGTATCGATAACCAGCTGCGTGGCCGTACCGGCCGCCAGGGTGACCCAGGTGAGACCCGCTTCTACCTGTCCATGCGTGATGAGTTGATGGTTCGCTTCGTGGGTCAGTCCATGGAGAACATGATGAATCGCCTGAACGTGCCTGACGACGTCCCAATCGAGGCCAAGATGGTCTCTAACTCCATTAAGGGCGCGCAGGCACAGGTGGAGAACCAGAACTTCGAAATGCGTAAGAACGTCCTGAAGTACGACGAAGTCCTCAATGAGCAGCGCAAGGTTGTTTACGCTACCCGCCACGACATCCTCGATGCGGGTGACATCAAGGACAATATCCGCGACATGATCGATGACACCGTCTCGGCATACGTCGCGGGCGCTACGGCCACCGGCTACGTCGAGGACTGGAACCTGGACGAGCTGTGGAACGCACTCGAGTCTCTGTACGGCCCGACCATGAGCCACGAGTCCCTCGTTGAGGGAACCGAGTACGGTTCCGCCGGCGAGCTCACCGCTGAGCAGCTGCGCGAGGCCCTGGTTGCTGACGCTAACTCTGAGTACGACAAGCTTGAGGAAGCTGTCACCGCGATTGGCGGCGAGTCCCAGATGCGCAGCACTGAGCGCATGGTCATCCTTCCGATCATCGATCAGAAGTGGCGCGAGCACCTTTACGAGATGGACTACCTCAAGGAGGGCATCGGCCTGCGCGCGATGGCGCAGCGTGACCCACTGGTGGAGTACCAGAAGGAGGGCGGCGATATGTTTAACGCCATGAACGAAGGCGTCAAGGAAGAGACTGTGCGCCAGCTGTTTATGCTCCGCAAGCAGTTTAAGGCGCAGGAGGAAGCACAGGCAGCTGCTCCGACCTCGGACACTACTGAGGCATAGTGCGAAGATAAGACGCACGTGCGACTTATTTAACTGAGTGCCTGGCCACATTTGTGGTCAGGCACTTTTAAGTTCTAGACAGATTCCTATAATCTGGGACAAAGATATTTAGAAATTCATTTTCGATCGCCTTTTACCCCTGAGGAGACTGTCGTGCGACGTCGTTCATTGCGCCTAGGTTTGTCGGCATTTTTGTCGGCTACTTTGTTAGGCGGTACGGCGCATGCCTACGCGGTTGCGGAACAAGAGCCACGCACGTGCCACCAGTACCTGGCGGCGGCTGGTAGCGATGAGCTCTTCCCCTCTGAGGAGCATGAAAAGCTCACTGTTGAAGATTGTCTGAAACGCATCGAAGAGGGACAGCCAGAAGAAGGGTCAAAAATTCCTTCGGTTGGTCGAATTGGCGTGCTTTTTAGTGGTATCGCTTCGATACTGACGGCGGGCATCGGCGTTTGGACCTCATTGGATTGGACCGACATCCTAATTCAGCTGGGGTCCTTGTAATTACCCTCGGAAATTGTGTCCGAGAGTAAGCATTCTGAAAGCCGTTAGCCGGTTGTGCTGGTATGAGCCAGTGAAACCATGGCGGTTTTCTCCAAAGTCGACGGACCCAAAGAATTCACCATTGGCTCGTGCATGCAGGCTGCGCATACGCACGGGTACAACTTGATCCTGTGGGCGATGGTTGAGCGCCCAAGCACGTAGGTGAACTTTGATGTCACGGTTGTACTTCGTACCCTCGAGCTGGTGCAAAGGGCGAAGGCCGCCTGTAGCTTCTAGGGCGATGGCTACAAGTTCCAGAATCTCTTCACGTTTGGAGAGAGCCTCCGCGCTTGGCTGATGTGCGTAGCGTATCCGGTCAGGCGCAGTGTAGAGCTTCAGGTAGCTGAAGCCGGGAATTGGGGCGTGCATTCAAAAGCCTTCCTGCAAGGGGGACAGGAGGCGAACGCACCATCATTGTGCCATGAGAAGCGACCGAGCGCCTAGCTGTGAGTTTTCTGTGAGGGGTGGGCGCGATATTTTTGTGTTTTAGATATACTTTTGGGCGTTAAAAACTAACTCCTACTCAACAGCAAAAGGACTTTCTAGATGCGCGGTCTAATCGTAGATTTCGTTGGTGTGCTTGATGGCACCGAGGAAGACGTCAAAAGGTGGCGTTCTCTATTTGCGGCAGCGAAGGCCAACGGCGTAGCAACCGCAATTTTGTCTAATGATCCAGGCGGCCCAGGTGCAGAGCATATCCGCGAGTGGGAGTACCGCGGGATCGTCGATGCCGTGGTTCTTTCTGGTGAGGTCGGCGCTGAAAAGCCGGAGCTCGCAGCCTTCCAAGCGGCGGCGGATGCCATTGAGCTGCCGATCAATGACTGCGTCATGGTGGATGATTCCATTTTGAACGTTCGCGCAGCCGTCGATTTTGGCATGGTGGGCATGCTCTACACCGTTTTTGAGCGCACCAGCGTTGAGGTACAAGCCGTGTTCGATATTGAAGGTGAGTTCTAAGTGTCCAAAGTTCGCGTCTACTTGCCCGCAACTTTTGCGATGCTAAGTGAGCTGAAGGAAACCGGTCAGCTCGCTGCGCGATCTGGTTGGGGATTCACCGTTACTCCGGCTTTGCGTGAGTTCTACACTGAGGGCGACGAAGAAGAGATTGCGTACTCCGCTTTTCTGGAAGCCTCCATGGCCTCGTTGCGTCTATTGGCTATCGGTGATGAGGAAAGCTTCCCGCATCGCCGTGTAGTTATTTCTGTCGATGTTGATGATTACGTGGTCACCCCGCATCCAGACATGGGAGACCCAGTTGTGAAGCTCGACCCGGCAGTCATTACTGAATCCCATGTGCAGGCGATCCATGTGGACGTCGAGGAATCGGAAGAGGCCACCGCAAAGGCGATCGAGGTCATCGACAGCGCTGACTTGGGCGACGAAGACGCGGAGCTAGCAGTAGGGGACGCGCTGGACAACTTCATGGCTTTCTATGATCCCTCAGAGCTTCCATTCCTTGTAGAGCTGCTCTAACACAGGACTACATATTTCTTCAGCTCGGTCGAAGGAGCCCAGCGGAAAGCCGGGCCAAAGGCCTTGGCTTAAAAGTTGGCTAGTTCTCCCACTCCACGTTGGTGCGCAGGGCCGCTAGGAGCTTGCGGACCGCGTCACGTCGACGAGCCGACGCTGAATCCTCGTTGATGTTGAGGTCCAAGCCGCACTCGGGGTCGGCTGGTGGGCCAACGTGTGTGCAGCCACGGGGGCAATCTTCAATTGCGGCTGCTAGGTCGTCGAAGACACCGAGGATGGTGTCGGCGTCGACGTGCGCTAAGCCGAAGGAACGAATGCCCGGTGTATCGATGATCCATCCGCCGTGCGGACACGTCTCCTTGGGTAACGGCAGGGCAACAGACTGCGTTGAGGTGTGACGGCCCTTGCCCACAGCTGAGACCTCACCGGTCTCGCGCTGGGCGTCTGGCACAAGACGGTTAACAAGGGTTGACTTGCCCACGCCGGAATGGCCGATCAGCGCGGTGACGTGTCCATCGATGACGTTGTGGACGGCATCCAGGCAGTCATTGACGCCGGCTTCCACCACCGTGACGTCTAGGTCCGCGAATTCAGCCGCAAACGGGGAAGGATCGGTGAGATCCGTTTTGGTCAGGCACAGGACCGGGTGCACGTTGCCGACGAAGGCGGCGATGAGTGCTCGTTCGACAAAGCCCGACCGCGGTGGGGGATCGGCAACTGCGGTAACGATGAGCATGCGGTCCGCATTGGCTACGACGATGCGCTCATAAGGGTCGGTGTCATCCGCGGTGCGGCGCAGCACCGACGTGCGATCTTCTAGCTTTACGATGCGGGCCAGCGTGTCCTTGCGGCCGGTGGTATCGCCGACGACGCCTACACGGTCACCCACCTCGACAGCGGTGCGGCCTAGCTCGCGTGCGCGCATAGCGGTGACTAGCGGGCCGTCGTCAAGCGCTACGCCCCACCGTCCGCGATCCTTGGTCACCACCATGCCAAACCTGGCGTCCTTGTGCTTGGGGCGGTCCTTCGTACGCGGGCGGGAACCTTTGCCAGGACGGATTCGGACATCGGACTCGTCATAGGAGCGAGCGTTCCTAGCCACGGTTTCCCTCCAGCATCTGCTCCCACATGCCGCTAAAGCCTGGCAAGGTCTTGGACGTGGTCTCGATGTCCTCGACCTCCACGTCTGGCACGCGCAGACCGATGATGGCGCCAGCGGTAGCCATGCGGTGGTCGGCGTAGGAATGCCACTTTCCGCCGTGGAGGGGGGCGGGTTCGATAAGCAGGCCGTCGTCAAGCTCAGTGACGTTGCCGCCTAAGCCGTTGATTTCCGCAGCGAGTGCAGCGAGCCTATTGGTCTCATGCCCGCGCAGGTGTGCAATACCAGTAAGCCGGGAAGGAGTGTCCGCCAGAGCGCATAGGGCGGTGACAGTAGGCGTGAGTTCGCCGACGTTGCTCATGTTGAGCTCAACGCCATGGATCTGGCCATCAGATGCGCCAATCACCGTCACTGCGTCCGCGGTTTGCTCGATGTGCGCGCCCATGGCGGTGAGGATGTCGCGGATGGCATCGCCCGGTTGCGTGGTTTCCTCTGGCCATTGGGGGATGGTGATGCGGCCACCAGCGACTGCTGCCGCGGCCATAAATGGGGTGGCGTTAGATAGGTCAGGCTCGATGCGCCAGTCTCGCCCCGTGATTGGCCCTGGGTGGACCGTCCAGGTGTTCTGGCCTTCTTCGACTTGGACGCCGGCCTCGCGCAGCATCGCGCACGTCATCTCGATGTGCGGCAGGGACGGAAGGGGACCGCCCTCGTGCTTTACGGTGATGCCCTTTTCAAAGCGCGCACCGGAAAGTAGGAGTCCGGAGACGAACTGGGAGGAGCCGGAGGCGTCGACAGTAACTGCGCCGCCTTCAGGGACGGCCAAGGACGTGATGGTAAATGGCAAGCTATCGCCCTCTACCTCGACGCCGAGATCGCGCAGCGCATCCAAAATGGTGGACATGGGGCGCTGGCGGGCCTGTGGGTCACCGTCGACATGAACGGGTCCGTTCGCAAGTGCCGCTACAGGCGGCAGGAAACGCATGACTGTGCCGGCTAGGCCGCAATCGATGCTTGCACCATGCAGTGGCCCAGGGGTGACGTGAACATCGTTGCCTACGTGTTCAAAGGCGACGCCCATGTTGGTCAATGCCGCCTCCATGAGGCGGGTATCGCGTGATTGCAGAGGATAGCGCAGGATGGATGGCCCGTCTGCCAACGCCGCCAGAATGTAGGCGCGGTTGGTAATTGACTTAGAACCCGGCACGGGCTGTTCCCAGTCCAGGGGAGCGGATGCGAGCGGGGCGGACCAATACAAAGACATGTAGTCCATAATAAAGGGCATGTGCGGAAGATTTGTTTTGTTTACCGAGTCTCTGCTCGATGAAGTAGGCAAGTGGGAGGGAATCGAGGAAGTTCACGCTCCCGAAGGGCTGCCCCCTGCGCGCTATAACATAGCGCCTACCCAGCCGGTAGCCATCGTGCGCGTCCAAGAGCGCGCTGCGCGTGTGGAGCCTGCACGCTGGGGCCTGCTTCCGCATTGGAAGAAGGACTTGGATGGCTCACCCCTGTTTAACGCGCGCGCTGAGACCGTGGCTACCAAGCCTTCCTTCCGCGAGGCTTTCAAGCGCAATCGCTGCATCATTCCTCTCGACGGTTATTACGAGTGGAAGGCTGAGAAGCCAAGCCCCAGCGGAGGGGTAAAGGCGAAGGGGAAGAAGACTCCGTACTACGTGACTGGGCCGGAAGGCATGTTGTTTGCCGCTGGGCTGTGGGCGACTGGCATGGAGCGGCTTTCGGCCACGATGATCACCACGGAAGCCACCGAAGAGATGGCGTGGCTGCATGGGCGCCTGCCTAAGTTCCTGACTGCGGAGGAGATCGGCGCGTGGCTGGCAGGTGAGCCGCTGCTAGAGCCATCCAACGTGACTGGATTTAAAGTGCGTCACGCAGACCCTGCGGTGGGTAACGTGCGCAACGATTACGCGGAACTCATCGCTGAGCAGCCGGCGACGTCGTTGTTCTAGGAGTCGGCCACGAGGTCGGCAAAGGTGACGTCGAGGACTTGGGGGAGAGCCTCGGCGTTCATTTCAATATCGAGGCCACGGCGCCCGCCGGAGAAGAAGATGGTGTCGAAGAGGACGGCCGTCTCATCCATTGCAGTGGGGAGCACGTTCTTTTGGCCCAACGGGGAGATGCCGCCGGGGATGTAGCCGGAAGACTTGGAAGCGTCCTTGGGATCGGCCATGGTGGCCTTTGAAGCCCCAAACGCCGCTGCGGCCTTCTTGAGACTCAGCTGATGGGAGACGGGCAGGACACAGACTGCGAGTTTCCGCTTTGATCCCTTGCCGGCGGTGAGATCGATGACCAAGGTCTTGAAGATGCGTTCGGGATCAATTCCTAGTGCTTCTGCCGCGTGATCACCGAAGTGATCGGAGCCGCCTTCAAAAGTCGACACCTCGTGCGGGATACCAGCTTCTTCCAGAAGCTTGAGAGCCGGGGTAGCAGAGTGCGGTGTTTTCTTCGACTTGGACATAAACGGCATTTTAGTAGGTGGCTTAAACCAAGCAGTTAGGATGGTAGGCGTGGCTACAGAAACGATAAGTGCCAAGGAGCGCCAGCGCCTCTTTGAGGAGCAGGCGCTACCTTTGCTCGACCAGCTCTACGGTGGCGCCATGCGGCTGACCCGTAATCCGCAGGATGCCGAGGATCTCATCCAAGAGACCTACCTTAAGGCCTATAACAATTTTGGTTCCTTTAAACAGGGCACCAATTTAAAGGCATGGCTTTACCGCATCATGACCAATACCTACATCAACTCCTATCGCAAGGCTAAGCGCCGTCCGGCGGAGTCTTCTGCAGATGAGCTCAGCGATTTTCAGCTTTACACGACCTCAGGACATGGTTCCACGGGCCTCGAGTCAGCAGAGGTTGAGGCGCTCAAACTCATGCCGGACTCTACGATTTCTGAGGCAATGAATGACTTGCCTGAGGACTATCGCATGGTGGTTTACTACGCCGATGTTGTGGGATTGGCGTACAAAGAGATCGCCGAAATCATGGATACTCCCCTCGGAACGGTGATGAGTCGACTCCACCGTGGAAGAAAATTGCTACGAGTTGCGTTGAAGGACGTAGCAAGAGAAGTAGGCATCGGTCTCAATCACCCAGACATGGAGGAGAAGTAATGAGCAACGCGACAGGAAACAACTGCGGTGCGTGTAATTCTCCCGAGGTCCAGGCACTATTCTGCGAGCTCTTGGATGAGCGCACGAGCTATGCGCGAGCCCTCGAGATTCGCGAGCACATTGCTAGGTGCGACGAGTGCCAGTCCCGTCTAGAAAGCGAAGAAGTGGTGCGCGCCCTGGTGCGGAAATGTTGCTCTGGTACTAAAGCGCCGCAATCGCTGCGCCGACGCATCACCGTGGAAATTACTCACACTGAGGTGACCTGGGGCTAGAAGCCTCAACTCCGGGCGCAGTCCAAGCCGCGGAAGACCGGGGCGTAAAGCAAAAGGCTCGCTCCCACGAGGGGAGCGAGCCTTTATGTGCTGCTTATTTATGCGCTAGGACGCTTGCCGTGGTTTGCACTCTTCTTACGGCGATCCTTGCGCTTACGACCACGCTTAGACATGGGCGGCCTCCTTGCTAATAGGTGAGCGGATAATTTACTTACCCACTGACTTTAGTGTTTGGATACACCGGTGGGGAAATCGGGCTAGGTTTATTGAATTTTCTTGAGTCTTAGACGGTGACTCGTGCGCGGCCGCGACCGCGGTTGCGACGACGCTTGAGAGCGCGGCGCTCCTCTTCGGACATACCGCCCCAGACACCAGCGTCCTGGCCGGACTCAAGTGCCCACTTCAGGCAGGAAGTGGCAACTGGGCAGCGATTGCAGACCAGCTTGGCCTTTGCGATTTGGGTAAGTGCAGGGCCGGAGTTGCCGACTGGGAAGAACAGCTCTGGGTCTTCGTCGCGGCAAACGGCTTCGTGGCGCCAATCCATGATTGAAATCTCCTAACAAAATTTAGACAGCATGACATATCCCTGCAGCCCATGGGAATGGGGCACAGCAAATGTCGGGGAAGAAAGTAAATCGGTCTGCGTTCAGTGGGGCTCTGTCTCGAGGTAGAGCCAGCGTCGACGCCGCCATGATTTACTTGGTGTTTACTCGAAGTTTTCTCCAAGTTACGGACCGCTTAAACGGCTCGTTGTTTTGCTACTTGAAAATCATGACATGTTTACCTCGATCCCGCTAGGGTTCGGGGGTAAATTGTGGCAAAGCTCACTATGCTTAGGGCGAGTGAGACACAAAAAGGGGCGATAGTTTTCCTGTAAGAAATCTGTCAGAACTTCGATAAGCAGGATCTTTAGCATGTTTTTGGTGAGTGTGGTGACTTGGATCGCGTCAAATCCGGGTAGGTGGGTTTGCCCCCGAGGCGAAGCGGGGATGAGTTTTAGCCTTAATTAAGTGTTTCCTGAGCGTCGGTGGGCGAAGGTCTGGTGTTGGGTTTCGGTATTCAAATTAGAACGAGCCAAAGCCTTAGGAATCGTTCGGCTTAGGTAAACTGTGGCCCGTGAGTGAAGAGAATAAGAAGAAGTCATCTGCACGCGCGCAAGCCCAAACGGCAGCAAAGAACAATCCGGTAGGCGCTCCGCTTTCCGTCCTTGTGGCCGCCGGAATCGCAATTGTGCAGTCTGTAGCTGTAATGGCTTTTGGCATTTTTCTTATCGTGCGCGAACTCAGCGGCGCCGAGAATGCTTCGATGGTTTCTGAGGCGGGCGCGCTGAAGTTCGTTGGGCTCGGCACAGCTATCTTTATCTTCATCGTTTTCGGCTTCGTTATCATCGGTTCTCTCGCCTTTGTCAAGGGAAAGCGATGGGGAAGGGGAGCCGTAGTCCTCGTTGAATTTATCCTGGCGGCCAGCGCATTTCAGATGTTTAGTGGCGGCTCGTCAGTACTTGGCACAATAACGCTGTTGAGCGCTATTGCTGCCTTGTACTTCCTGATGTTCGTCCCGGCTTCGTCCCAGTGGGCAGAAGCCAACTTTTGATTTAGCAGACGCTACTAGAGTGCGGTGAGCCCAACCGCGGTCTCGCCGCGTTGTTCAACGATGGTGGTTCCTGCGATCGTCAAAAAGACAGGGCCGGTGTAGCTGCCACGATCGATCTTGATGGTCCGCTCGGTCTTACCTGTGGACCAATCAACGACAGCGATGCCCTTCTCAGTAGGCATGAGCAAGCGCTCGCCGAGAGCAACACCGGTGCCGATGGCATCCTCTAGAACATGGTCAACCTTCAATTCCGAAGGAGTAAACAGGTACAAACGCTCTCCATCGAACCAAGACATGTGGTGTGGCAGGTCAGCTGTCGCTGGAGCATAAGGCGTGGAAGCGTTAGTCACATCTGGTGATGCGGCGACTTCAGTAGAGGCGATTGTATTGCCGGACTTGTCATAAGACTCAATACGCGGCTTTTCGCCTGGCTGATAAACCGCGGCGGACTCCTGGCCTACTGCGACCAATCGGGATCCCTCGTTGGCCATTCCAATGTTGGCGGTGACCTCAGGTTTGCGCGAATCCTCTGGGGTGGCGCCTACCAGGCGCAGCCACGTAACTGAGGCGTTATCGGGGCAGGTTTCAGTTAAGGCGAGGTTTTCGGTTCGAGTGAGGGCCGAATTGATGCTGCAGTCCTCATGCTCCTGCATGTCGGGCTCCTGCTTTGCCTGCACGTCACCGTATTCGATGGTGCGCACCATGTCTGAGCGCCACAGATCAATGCGATCTGTAGACACCGTGCCCACACGGTCGTTGGAGGAGATCGGAATGACCTCTTCAGAGTTAATCGCGCTGCGGGTATCGGAGTATTGGCCCGTTGCGGCATTGATAGCTACGGTGTCACCGCATCCAGCATTGTTACGGTACGTTGCTACAACCTTGTCCCACGCGCTACCCAAGGAACACAGCTCTGCGTTTTTGCGGGTGTAGTGCCATTTCTCCTTGCCGTTTACATCAGAAGCAATGATCGTATCGCCTTCGTGGGTGATCAGAAGCCCCTGGGAGGCGAGTGCGCGATGCTGTCCGGGAACCGTCTGGTTGGGAAGCTCGAAGGCAATTTTGAAATTCTTAGGAGCTTGCGCAAGGACTTCTACCTGGTCAGGCGCAGAGGTAGCCGCGGGGGCGAGTTCGGAGTCGCGAATATCGGCGGTGAAATATGCACCTCCCACAGCGATAGCGCAAACGGCGGCGATAGCGCCGGTTATCTTCCAGTCAGTCGCGGTGGCGCGAAGGATGGGGGTCTTGCTCATCGGCGGCGGCTCCTTGAACGGCGAGTTCGGGTTGTTGTGGCGCGGGTCTTTGGGGTATCCCGCAACTTAGCTGTCCCGATAACCTTTGTCGCAGGGCCAACTGATTCTTTAGCTCCCTCCGGGAAGCCTAAAGCTGCGGAGAGTTCCGGGGAGGTGCTAAACCACTGAGGTGGCTCAGGTTCGCCGAGGCCAAGCTCGTCATTGATTACTTGCCACTTGCCGAGCTCGTCATAGCCCACGAGCGTAACGGCGGTGCCGGTGTGCCCTGCGCGGCCAGTGCGTCCGATTCGGTGCACGAAGGTCATAGGATCATCTGGAACCTGGTAGTTGATGACGTGAGTGACGTCGTCGACGTCGATACCGCGCGCTGCCACGTCGGTCGCGACTAGGATTTCCACCTTGCCCTCGCGGAAAGCATTGAGGGACTTTTCGCGGGCGGCCTGACCCAGGTCACCGTGCACTGCGCCGACCCGGAAACCACGGCGTGCGAGCTCATCCGCTACCTCGGCAGCGGAGCGCTTGGTGCGGGCGAAGATGATGGTCTTGCCGCGGCCTTTAGCTTGTAGCGCACGGGAGATGATGGCGAGCTTGTCCATGCGGTGTGCCTGGAACGTGACTTTGCGGGTGGACTCGTGCGTTTGGTTCTCGTCACCAGATTCCGCCCGGATGTGAATAGGCCGGTTCAT
Source organism: Corynebacterium sp. HMSC06C06 (assembly GCF_001807295.1). Taxonomy (NCBI): domain Bacteria; kingdom Bacillati; phylum Actinomycetota; class Actinomycetes; order Mycobacteriales; family Corynebacteriaceae; genus Corynebacterium; species Corynebacterium sp. HMSC06C06. Next base: position 22,278 of record NZ_KV788483.1, on the reverse strand, counting down.
GAAAGTGCGTGCGAGCGTCAGGATAGGGCCGGGCATCGTGGCGGAGAAGAGCATGGTTTGGTGTTTGTTGCCATGCAGCAGTTCGAGGATTTTCTCGATGTCCGGCAAGAAGCCTAGATCGAGCATCTCGTCGGCTTCATCCAAAACCAAGATGGCCACGTGGTCGAGCTGGAGATGGCCCTGCTGTGCCAAGTCCAAAAGACGGCCGGGAGTGCCGACGATGACGTCGACGCCCTTTTCCAAGAGCTTGATTTGCTCCTCATACGGCCGGCCGCCATAAATGGTAGCCAGGCGCAGCGGGAGGTTCTGAGAGGCCAGGGTGAGGTCTTCGCCGACCTGGACGGCTAGCTCACGAGTAGGGACCACAATGAGGGCGCGCGGGGTGCCGTCGAGTTCTTCAATATCAGCGTCATCAAAAACGCGATCGAGCACAGGGACGCCGAATCCCAGCGTCTTACCCATGCCGGTGCGTGCTTGGCCAATGAGGTCTTGTCCGCCCAGCGCGATCGGAAGAGTGAGCTCTTGAATCGCAAACGTGCGCACAATACCGCGGCTGGCCAGGGCATCTACGATCTCTGCTGCCACTCCAAGGGCGGCGAAAGTAGGTGGTTGCGTGGTCTCAGACTGTTGAAATGACACACCTCGATAGTAGCGGGTGGGGCTATAGTGGGGCCATTAGAACCAATTCGAGCACAACTACCTCTCGCAAGGAGAAGACAAGAAACATGGATATTAAGATCGGATTCGCAGACACCGCTCGTGAGCTCGTCATCCGCGCGGATGGTACTCAGGAAGAACTGGCCGCAAAGATTAATGGTGCACTTGCTGACAACTCCACCCTGGAGCTGGAAGATTCCAAGGGACGCAAGTTCATCGTCCGCACTGACCGCGTGGTTTACGCAGAGATCGGCGTCGCCAAGGCACACGCCGTCGGTTTTGCAGGTGCCTAAACATCGATACTCATGATGCGTTCGCGTTCATAGTGCCGCATCGACTTCACTAAGACTTCTGGCTTCTAGCCGCGTGAGTTAGAGCATGAATTAGAGAAGGCGCATCCCACAGCAGAGTAATTCCGCTCGAGTGGGATGCAGAAGGTAATCTATTTCCTTATGGAATTACCTGTGGATAACTCGCAACGCGCCCCACGTCATCCGCATCGCAAACCCGAACAAAGCAATTGGTTAGTAAGGTTTGCTCACGAATACGGCTGGTGGCGCGTTGTTGCGATCCCCGTGATGATAGTGCTGACTATCTGGGTTATCGCAGACGTGATTGACGCGACCACAGGCACGGACGGCACTCAGGTCGCGCAGACCAGTCAGTCGCCGCAGCCCGAGCCTTCCGAGAAGCTGGGCCCCGACCCAGCAGATGCCGGTGACATAAAGGCAGCCAAGGACCAACTTCCCGCAGGCGGTGACTTCACCGAAGCTGGCGATGACACCTACCGTGATGCGGGTCCAGCCGGCGCACACGCAGGCAAAGGCGGCAAAACCGTAGTTCGCTACTCCGTGGAGATCGAAAACGGCGTTAACACTATTGCCTATGGCGGCGACTCCGCCTTTGCGGCTATGGTCGATGCCACCCTCGGTGATCCACGCGGTTGGACCTCAACCGGGGATTTCGAATTCATTCACGTTGCGGCCGACGATAAGCCTGACACGCGGATTCGGCTGACTTCTTTGGCCACGACTGCGAAGCTGTGTGGCGCGCAGCTCAACACCGAAACGTCGTGTCATACCGGCATCACTGGAGAGTCCACGGTGAACCTCAACGAGTCCCGCTGGGTACGCGGCGCCGTTCCTTTTGAAGGCGACCTTGGCAATTACCGCCAGTACCTCATTAACCACGAATTTGGCCATGCAATCGGTTACGCTTCCCACCAGGCCTGCGGCGGCGAAGGCAAGCTCGCTCCCGTCATGATGCAGCAGACGCTGAGCTTGAATAACGCCGAGTTGTACAGAAAGGACTCCAAAGAGATCTACCCTGATGAGGATGTGACCTGCGAGCCCAACCCGTGGCCTTATCCGAATCCACGCATCAAGGATCCGCACAATCCGGAATAGGAGAGCCCAATGTTGCTTCCCCCAGAACACGTGTTGTCCGCCTTCCACGCGGAGGCGAATTTCCGCCAGATCCGCGGCGAGGTCTTGGGTCCGGAATGGGACCACGGTATCAAGGTAGGCGACGTCGTCTATGCCCGTGCCAATGAATGGTCGGGGTGGTCCGCCAAGGTCCGGGAGAAGATGTCCTTAGCGGGTGCACGAGTCGTGCGTCCGGTGCTTACGACTGACGCACGCTATACCGCTGCTGGGTGGAAGGCCAATCAGTACGTTCCTGGCCAGCTGCGCGGACGCGTTGATGAGACTGCGCAAATGGCGTTGCGTTTGGACGAAGCGATGTCAACCGTGCCTCTGCCCAACGTGGGGCAGCGCGACGACGTATTCGCACGTGCTGAGCGTGCCGCGTGGGATGAGACGGGGGAGGCCTATTCTGATGTTGACCTCGCAGGAATTCCGGTAGGTATTGCGCACGTCGATGTTCTCGGAACCACCATCTTTGCGGATACAAATCCGCCTGCGCTTGTCGACGTCGTGCCATCCGCGGCGCCCCGTCCAGTTGGCTGGAGCGCCGCGCTGGTCATCGTCGATGGCCTCATCGCGGACGTTGTGGATGACGGCATCTGCAACCGCTTTGGGCACGTTCCAGGAATGTCCCAGCTTCTGCTGCGTGCCTCGGCTTATCGCCGTTACGTCAATAACCTGCACCCGCAGTCGAAGACGACCACGCGTTCGAACATTGAAAGGGTTGAAGCTCTGCTCGTGTCCAGGTCATCTGAAATACTGAACGGGTGAGTTACGATCCCCGTTCTACCGCCCGCGCAGGCGTCGTCTTGCCGCCTTCCCCTCAAGTCCGTCTAGTCCCGCGTACTTCCCAGCGCAGCTCGCGTTCCTGGGATTTTCCGCTGCCTGAAACAGGCAGATGGCGCGTGACGGGTACGGCGGGTTCCGGTGTCTCGAGCCTGCTTGTCGACGTTGTCTTGAACAAGCTGAGCTCCGGCGCTGACCCCTCGGGGATCTTGGTGGTCTCCACCTCGAAGGAATCTGGTTCGATCCTGCGGCGCGAGCTGGCGCAGCACTTGGAAGATTACGCGGCGCAGGCATCGATGGTGCGCTCGGTGCATTCCTTGGCCTTTGCACTGCTGCGGACAATCTCAGAAGAAGAGATTCGTCTCATCACCGGCGCTGAGCAGGATGCGGTCATCCGTGAACTGCTGGAGGGCCAAGCAGAAGAGAATCGTGGTAGCTGGCCCGCGGAGGTCCGCCCAGCCATGACCTTCGTGGGGTTTGCCCGGCAGTTGCGTGACTTGCTGCTGCGCGCCATCGAGCGTGGCAAGGGCCCGCATGAGCTCATGGAGTTGGGGCAAAAGTACCAGCAGCCTATGTGGACCGCGGCAGGCGAGTTCCTACTCGAGTACGAACGCACGCAGCAGCTGGCTGGTCTGCATTCTTACTCGGCAGCAGAGCTTGTCAACGAGGTCTTGTTGCACTCGGAGTTGGTGGAGAAGCATCCGTGGCACACCATCATCGTGGATGATGCGCAGCTGCTGGACCCGACCTCGGGCAAGCTCATCGAGGGGCTCTCTCGCAGCACAGAGCTGACTGTGGTGGCGGGGGACCCTGACCAAGCCGTCTTTGCTTTCCGAGGCGCCAACTCGGAGTTCTTGACCTTCTTCCCAGCGGAACATGAGCTGGTGTTGGAGGAACCGCGGCGTCGTCCAGCGCCTGCATGCATCAGCATCGTGGATTCGCGCTCGACCCTGCGCGACGTTGTTGCGGATGCTGTCCGGCGCCGCCATTTGGAAGATGAGGTGCCGTGGCGGGAAATCGCGGTGATTGTGCGTTCTACTGGTGACATTGGCCAGGTGCGCAGGACCCTCCTGGCGGCCGGCGTGCCGGTGCACATCAACCCCACGGACGTTATTTTGGCGGAGCAGCGCCTAGTCAAGTCTATTTTGCTGGCGCTGCGCGCATTGGACCATGAGTTGAGCAACACCGAGTTGGAGGAGCTTGTCACGGGACCTGTCGGTGGTGCGGACCCGGTGACGTTGCGGCGCCTCATTCGTGGACTGCGTAGGTGGGCGCCGCAGTCCCGCGGCATCGATTCCTTGCGGGCGCTGTTGGAAGGCGAACTACCGGACTTTAGCGGTCTGCTTACCGAACGCGAACAGACCATCCTGGAGCGTATCCGCTCGATCCTGGATGCAGGCCGTGCAGCACTGCGCGCGCAGGTCTCTATCGAGGAAACCCTGTGGGAAGTGTGGAACGCCACTGGCCTCGACGCGCGTTTGCAGGCCGCGGCCTTGCGCGGTGGTGCCACGGGCTCGCAGGCAGACCGCGACTTGGACGCGATGATGTCGCTCTTCGACGCGGCCGGTGACTATTCGGAGCGCCGTCCTGGTGCGTCCCTGGAGGCTTTCCTGCGGCATATCGAGGAACAGGAGCTACCTACGGGCGTGCGTGATCGCCGAACCACAATTCCGCAGGCGGTAGAGGTAATTACCGCGCACGGTGCAGTGGGACGCGAGTGGGACACCGTGGTTATTGCAGGTGCGCAGGAAGGAACCTGGCCCTCGTTGGGCGAGACCGGTTCCGTCTTTGGGCAGGAGGATCTCATCGACTTGCTGGATAAAGGCATCGCGCCGGGCACACCGGTGAGTCATGTGGCCAGCCGCTTGAGGGAGGAGCGCCGCTTGTTCCACGTCGCTACCACCCGTCACCGCAGGCGCCTGCTCATCGCAGCTGTCGACGCCCCCGAGGCCGCTGTGCCTGAGGAACCATCCCGCTTTGTGGGGGAGTTTGCGCTGAGCGGCTCTGTCGACGTTCCTGGTGCGCAGACGCGCCGGGAGGCAACCAAGCGCCTGCGTGCGGCACAGTTGCCGCGGGAGCTCGGCCTTGCAGTCCCCGAACCTGCGCCGGTGTCGGTGCGTGCGGAACGCGAGATCGACCCACTCGATGTGGCTGTGCTTTCGGTGCCGTCCTTTGTGGCGCAGTTGCGTCGGGTTGTGGTGAGCGCTTCCAGCGGTGAGGCAGAGCGCAGTCAGGCAGCCCGCCAGTTGGCGCGCTTGGCTAAGGCAGGAGTACCCGGTGCCCATCCAGAGAGCTGGTGGGCTGCGCGTTCGGTGGCCACGGATGTCCTTGCAGACATGGAAGAGGCCGTGGCGGTGGGGCGCGTTTCGCCGTCTCGTGTCGAGGCCTTGCTGAATTGTCCGCTCAGCGCCATCTTGGGCAACCTCGCGGAAGAGGAGTCCACGCCGATGCACCTCATTCGCGGCACCATGGCGCATGCCTACCTAGAAGCGTTGGGCAGGGGAATCGAACCTGAACTGGGTAAGAAAATGGTTATGGAGGCTTTTGCTTCCATCGTGGATGGGCCCGGATGGAAGATGCGCAGCGATATGGCTGCCTTCGAGCGGCTTATCCACCGCACCCACCAGTGGGCTATGAACTCCGAGTCCTCCTTTGAGCTCATTGGCGTTGAGGTTCCCGTCTCCGTGGAAGTCCTGCCTGGCATTACCGTTGCTGGTTACATGGATCGCCTAGTCAAGGCTGGGGATGACTACATGGTGGTTGACCTCAAGACGGGCAACAGCGCTGTGACCGCAAAGCAGGCCAAGGAAAATCCACAGCTGATGACGTATCAGTTGGCTTTGGAACGCGGTGAACTTGTCGGTGTTGTGGACGCAGACGACGCGGAAGCAGGGGAGAACCCCGGCTCTTCGCCGGTCATCCGTACTGGTGAAGGCTTGCCGCGTGGTGGCGGTGTATTGGTCTATCCCGCCCATGACAGCGTCAAGATCACAACGCGCGACCAAGCAGCGGTGCCGCCGGAAGAGCTTGCGGCCTTCGCCGAAAAGCTGCCGGCGCTCGTTGCAGAATTACATAGTGAGCGCTTGACCGCGCGCGAGAATGATTCTTGTGATCGCTGCGCTATTCGCTCTATTTGCCCAGTACAAGCCGAGGGAAAGCAGGTCTCTGATGAATTCGCAGTCTAATCTTCTCAGCCCGGCAGAGCTTTCCACGGCCCTGGGCAAGGCGTTTCCGCCGACTCCGGAGCAAGCCAGGGTAATCGAGGGCGAGCTCGGACCAAAGCTCGTGGTGGCGGGTGCCGGTGCGGGCAAGACCGAGACGATGGCTTCGCGCGTGGTCTATTTGGTGGCCAACGGCATGGTGGCGCCGGAAAAGGTCTTGGGTCTGACGTTTACCCGCAAGGCCGCGCAGCAACTCGAGCAACGTATTCGCAAGCAGCTCATCAAGTTGCGTGACTCGGGAATCGTGCAGCCTGGTACGGCCGCGGCCGAGGCTTTGGAAAATATCGCGCCAAAGGTTGCCACCTATGACTCCTACGCGGGTGACTTGGTGCGTGAATACGGTTTGCTCATGCCTGTGGAGCCGACAGCGCGCATCATTACCGATGCTGAGCGCTACGCCATCGCACACGACGTGGTGGTCAATTACGGCGGCAAGCTGTCGGCCTCGCAATCGTTGGGCCACGTGACGGATACCTTGCTCAAACTGGCGCAGGCCATGGACAACGGCTTGTTGGACCCAGACGAGATCCGCGAACATGCACGGATTTTCACAGCCACCGCTTATGACCTAGAAAAGACTAGGAGGAATGGTCCGGAGTTTGCCAAAGAAGTCCAAAATTTCCTCAATAAGCAGCAGTTGCGCGTGGAGTATCTGCCACTGGTGGAGGCCCTCAAGGAAGAGCAGGCCGCTCGTGGCGTGATTACGTTCGGTGAGCAAATGGCTATTGCCGCGGCCTTGGCGGAGAGCCATCCGCAGGTGGGCGAGCAGCAGAGCCAGCGATTCAACGTCGTCATGCTGGACGAGTACCAGGACACCTCTCATGCCCAGCGCGTGTTGCTGCGCTCCTTGTTCGGCGGGGTCCGCCCCGGTGTTTCGGTGACCGCAGTGGGCGACCCTATGCAGTCCATTTATGGCTGGCGCGGTGCCACGGCAGAAAACCTTGCTGCCTTCGTTGAGGACTTTCCTCAAGCAGACGGTTCGCCGGCGCCGAAGGATCAGCTCACCATTTCGTGGCGTAACCCGCAGCAAACGCTGACGCTGGCTAACGACGTCGCCGGGCACCTGTTTGCGGAAACCGGCGGGCCGCGCCCAGTTGATGAATTGTCGCCGCGCGATAACGCCCCAGAAGGCGAGGTGAAGTTGGCCTACTTCGCCAGCGAAAACGAGGAACGTGAGTTCGTAGCGAATCACCTCAAGGCGCAGCTGGATGCGTGCGAGGATCCGAGCCGCTTTAGCGCGGCGGTTCTGGTGCGCACCAACAAACAGTCGCCGCTCATTTCTCAAGCCTTGGATGCAGTCGGCGTGCCCAATGAAATCGTTGGTTTGGGCGGACTGCTTTGGCAGCCTGAGATCCAAGACCTCATTGCTGTAGCGACCATTCTCTTGCGCCCGCAGGACACCAATGCTGCCTTGCGCGTTCTCACCGGCCCGATGTGTGGGCTGGGTGTGAAGGATCTCAAGGAGCTGCTGGCTCGCCAACGCAATCTGGCGGGGGCAAGTGATGAATCCGCAGGCCGTCTTCGCTGGGAAGGCGGCGATCCTGTCGAGCACCTTGCCGCGCAGCTGGCTGAACTCACCAAGGAGGACACGAGCCAGGTCTTGGGCCTTGCCGACGCCCTCGCAGATTTGGGAGAGCGGGAGCGCTACAGCGCGGCTGGCCTTGCTCGCATGGAAGAGCTTTCAGCGAAGCTGCGTCATCTGCGTACCTACTCGCTGAGCAAGTCACTGAGCGATCTCTTTGCAGACATCGAGGCGATGTTTAATATTCGCACCGAGGTGCTGGCAAACGGACAGCAGGGCGGGACGACGCACCTTGATACATTCGCCGACATTGTCGCCGGATTCCATGGGGACTCCTTGGGCGCACTTCTGGACTACCTCTCCATGGCGCGTGAGCACGAAGACGGACTGACCCCGGGCGAGGTTCCAGCTGTTGACGGTCGCGTGCAAATCATGACCGTGCACAAGTCCAAGGGCCTGGAGTGGAAGCACGTGTGCGTGCTACACGCTGACTCCAGCAGTTACAAGGCCCAGGCGGAGACCTTCCTCACGCTCGTGGAAAAGGCGCCCACTGATGCGGACGTCATTGAGCTTGAGCCCGATGCTGTTAAGCGCTCGGCATTTGGAAAGGCCTGCGAAGCCTATAAAGAATCGGTCCGCCAGAACCAGCGGGAAGAGGCTGCTCGCCTGTTCTATGTTGCGATGACGCGTACCGAGTCCACCCTGACCGTTACTGGTTCAGGCACCAACCGCAAAGGTGGCAAGGCACAAAAAGGACCTTATGAATACCTGGAGCTGTTGCGCGAGAAACACTCGGACCTGGTCAGCCACTGGGACGTTCCAGCGACTCCTGAGGAGGCCGAGGCGCTCACCACCCTTCGTGAGGGCACGTTCCCGTCGCTGCGCGCTAACCCGGATGCGCTGCGCGGTGCTGATCTCGTGCTGGACGCAATGGAGGAGCTGCCGACATTGCGGGCGGGGGAGACCTTCGAGTTGTGGGAGCAAGAAGCCGGAGCCCTCATCGAGGAATACGCCGCGCTTAAGGCCCCTGTGGTTGATGTGGAGCTGCCGACTGAGCTGACCGCCTCCGACATGGTGTCTTTGAGCTCCGATCCCATTCAGTTCGCGCGCCGCCAACGCCGCCCAGTGCCCTTCAAGCCGAACGCCTACGCGAAGCGCGGTACCGCCTTCCACGCGTGGCTGGAGGAGCGGTTCGGTTCGCCAGCCTTGCTGTCTGAAAACGAGCTGCCTGGTTCTGATGAGCAGCCAGAGCAAGACCTGGAATCACTAAAGGATGCATTCTTGAACTCGCCGTGGGCGCAGCGCACACCAGAATATGTCGAAGCACCCTTTGAAATCACCGTCGGTGAGTCGGTCGTCCGCGGCCGAATGGATGCCGTATTCCGTGAAGCCGATGGAACCTGGCTCATCGTGGACTGGAAGACTGGCCGTCCGCCTGCCGGTGCAGCGATGCGCGCCGCCGAGATCCAGCTCGCCGTCTATGCAGAGGCTTGGCGGCGAGTACATAAGGCGGAGAATGTACGCGCTGCTTTCTTCTATGTCCGTGATGGTTATTTCTTCGAACCGCGTAATTTGCCCACTGGAAAGGAGCTAGTAGAACTCCTTGAATCGTCAGTTTCAGGTCAGGCGGGCTAAGGTATTGAGCCGGTCCGGAAACCGAGTCATCGGGTCATCGCGGTCTATGCATTCTGTCCGCTGTGCAAAATCGTTTAGACTCGGAGAACCCCGGATCGCTCAACGAGGTAAGTAATAAAAGGAAGACAGAACTTCAGTGCCGAAACAAAGTGCGAAGCGCATTAGACGCCGCTTCAAAGCGCGCTTTATGCCGCAGATTGAGCTGACTTCACAGCCCGACCACGCACTCATTGACGTGATCACTGTTCCGCGTGCGGTCAGCGACAGCCCGTGGAGGCAGCTGGGCAGCCGCGTGCTGTGGGCTCTAGCGCTTCTGGTTTTTGTCACCGTCGTGGTCTACTTCGATGGCGACGGATATAGCGAGGACCTGTCGCTGCTCGATGCTTCCTATTACGCAGCGGTCTCCCTGACCACAGTGGGCTATGGTGACATCGTCCCGGTCACGCCGCAAGCTCGCTTCATTAACCTTCTGATTGTCACGCCAGCCCGCCTGGTCTTCCTTGTTTTGTTGGTCGGCGCAACGTTGTCAGTGCTGACAGACAAAGCACGCCGTACATTTGAAATCCAGAATTGGAGAAAGCAATTGCGCAACCACACAGTTGTCATCGGTTACGGCACCAAGGGTGCGGGAGCGGTCGCTGCTTTGCTGGCTGATGATGTCCCGGCTTCCCAGATCGTGGTCATCGATACCAATCGAGCCTCCCTGGCCAACGCAGAGCACCACGGCCTGGTCACCATCTATGGCTCCGGCACCAAGCAGGACGTCCTCCGCATCGCGGGCGTCGAAAATGCCTCCTCTGTGGTGGTCACACCGTCCACAGACGATACCGCTGTGCTGTGTACGCTGTCGGTCCGCGAGCTGAACTCGAAGGCGAAGATCGTGGCCTCCGTGCGTGAGTCCGAGAACCGCCACCTGCTGCGCCAGTCCGGTGCCGATTCCGTGGTTACCTCCGCCGAGACCGCCGGCCGCCTGCTTGGTCTTGCCACCGTGACGCCGACCGTGGTGGAGATGATGGAAGACCTGCTCTCCCCGAACGAGGGCTTCTCCGTTGCCGAGCGCCCCGTGCGCGAATTTGAGGTTGGCTCCAACCCACGCCACCTCGCTGACATCGTGCTCGCTGTGCTGCGAAACAACGAGCTACACCGCGTCGATACCGCCGATGCTTACTCGCTTAAGCCTGGCGACCGCCTGCTCTACATCAAGCACGAGATGGAGCAAGCCAACGAAGAAGAGGACGAAGAAGAATAGTGTTTCTGCCTATCACCGAGACCAACCGCGTACCAGTTGATTCCCAAGGCGCCCCGGTCTTGGTCGCAGAACCAACCGGCCCCATCCTCGTTGAGGTAGGGGCCTTTCAGGCTTTTTCGATGCCCGAGGAACAGGCCAAAGTGTTAGGAACGCTGCGTGATGCCACATTCTTCGCCGACCACCCTGAGATCCTCAAAGCCATCCACTTGGTGCGCAATCGTCGAGAGCTGCGCTTCGACCCACGAACCGGACGGGAACTTGAGTATCCTGCCCCGGGCGTCGTCGGGCGCGATGCCCACAACGAGCACCGAATTGTGTTTCCCCGCCTTGACCCCGCAGTGATTGGAATCATCCACCTAGCCGGCACGGACAAGATTCTGTTGGCCAAGAATCGGATGCGTAATAGCTTTTATTCGCTCATCGCCGGCTACGTCGATGCTGGAGAGAACCTCGAGGAGGCTTTCACCCGGGAGGCCCTTGAGGAGACCGGAATGCGCGTGCGCGAGGTGCGCTACTGGGGCTCACAACCCTGGCCCCCAAGCGGCTCGCTTATGGTGGGCTTTTCCGCGGTCACGGACGATGTCCGGGCCGTTTGCGATACTGATGGGGAATTGGAAGAGACCCGTTGGGTTAGCCGGGCTGAGTTGCCTGAGCTGACCATTGCCCGGAAGGGCTCGATTGCACACACGATGATTATGGAGTGGTACCACGGTGAATAGGCCGGATTTGTCCCTGTTGGATGAGGACCAACGCGCTGCCGCGACCGCCCCACGCGGACCGGTATGCATCTTGGCGGGTGCCGGTACAGGTAAGACGCGTACCGTGACCTACCGCATCGCCAACATGGTGGACCAGGGCTTCGTTAGTCCGCAGCGCATCCTCGCCGTCACTTTCACCACGCGTGCGGCGGGGGAGATGCGCGATCGCCTCAACCAGATGGGCGTCGGTGGCGTGCAAGCCCAGACCTTTCACGCGGCGGCGCGTCGCCAGCTGCGCTACTTCTGGCCACAGGTCGCAGGCGACCTTCCATGGGAGCTGTTGGATAACAAGTTTTCCGTGGTCGCGCGGGCTGTGCGTTCACTGAACTTGGACAATTCCAAGGACTCGATTCGTGACTACTTGAGCGAGATCGAGTGGGCCAAGTCTTCTCTCATTGGTGCCGATTCTTATCCGGAGGTCATCGCCACCACCGACCGTGAAGCACCCACAGATCCTGCGAAAGTGGCGGAGGTCTTTCGGCGTTACGAGCAGCTCAAGTCCACGCAGGACCGCATGTTCTTAGACTTCGACGACCTCCTCATGCATATCGCCGGGGCAATCGAGAACGTGCCCTCGGTAGCCGAGGTCTTCCGCGAGCAGTACCGCACCTTCGTCGTTGACGAGTACCAGGACGTCACGCCCTTGCAGCAGCGGGTCCTCAATGCGTGGTTGGGAGACCGAGACGATCTCACAGTGGTCGGTGACGCCAACCAGACGATTTACTCCTTCAACGGCGCTTCGCCGGACTACCTGCTCAACTTCTCTCGCACGTATCCCAATGCGACCATCGTGAAGCTTCAGCGAGACTACCGTTCCACGCCACAGGTCACGGATTTGGCTAACCACGTCATCGCTAAAGCTACGGGTCGCGCGGCGGGAACCCGCCTGGAGCTGCAGGGTATGCGCGATCCCGGTCCTGAACCCACGTTCAAGGCCTATGAGTCGGAAGAGATCGAGGCGAAGGAAGTAGCAGGCCAGATCCTGACGCTCCTCAACAAAGGTGTGAAAGCATCAGAGATCGCCGTGCTCTACCGCATTAACGCGCAGTCGGAGCAGTTTGAGCAAGCGCTTGCCGACGCCGGCATTGTCTACCAGGTCCGCGGTGGTGAAGGGTTCTTCCGTAGGCCGGAGATCCTCGAAGCCATTCGCGTCCTCATCGCGGCTACTCGCCGTGATGACCTGCCAGCAGACCCGGTGGCGATCGCGCGCGCCGCGTTCGTCGAGTTGGGACTTACTCCTACCGAGCCGCAGGGTGCGCAGGCGCGTGAGCGCTGGCAGTCTCTCAATGCGTTGGTGGATCTCATTGCGCAGATCGTGAACGACCACGAAGGAATCGATCTCAACGGGGTCCTCGGCGAGCTGCATCGTCGCTCCGAAAACAAACAGAATCCCACGATGGAAGGTGTCACCCTCGCCACCATCCACGCAGCTAAGGGCCTGGAATGGGATGCGGTCTTTCTGGTTGGGCTCACTGAGAAGCTCATGCCCATCAACTACGCCATCAAGGCGGGCGACGAGCAGGTGGAAGAAGAACGCCGCCTGTTCTACGTGGGCATTACCCGTGCACGTGAGCACCTTGCATTGTCGTGGGCCTTGGCTAAGACGACGGGCTCGCGTGCCTCGCGCGAGCGCACCCGCTTCTTGGATGGATTGGTGCCGGGGATCGAGGAAACGCCAGGCAGCGGGCGCCGGTACCGCCAGCGCAAGTGCCGAATTTGCTCGGCTGAGTTGACGAGCCCTGCTGAGAAAGTTCTGGGCCGACACGAGTATTGCGAGTATGAGGGCGATGAAGAGGTCTTCTCCGCGCTGCGCGCCTGGCGCGCGAAGACCGCTCGCGAAGCGAAGGTTCCGGCCTACGTGATTTTCTCCGACGCCACGCTGCAGGCGATTTCAGAAGCCCTGCCAGCAAGTGAGGCCGAGCTGCTCGACATCTCGGGCGTGGGGCCCTCGAAGCTGGAGCGTTATGGCGCGGAGGTCCTGCAAATCATCGCTGCGTTGCGTTCCTAATCGCGGCCGCACGGGAGCCTGTGCTGCCGTCCACCGCAAATACCCAGACCTGGGAACCCAGAACCCAAGGTCGCGGAAAAGCGTGCCAAGCGCCCAAGCGATCGCGACCAGCAGGACTGGGTGCCCAGGCCTGGGGATTTAGGAAAGTCCGCACGTGGCCCCTGTGCGAGCGCGGCTTAGACCGGCACATAGCGCTACCGATTGCGTTTCGTTTCGAAGCAATAGGGGCACTTCGGGTGCTCGATAACTAGCCGGTATTGGTTATGCCCGTAGAGGTCCACCTCAAGCTGCTCGCCCGGCATCACCCGCGAGCTTTTCGCACCAGGCGGCGACGGCCAGCCAGCAAGACGCCTGACCAACACCGCGGACTGTACCGCCACTGCCTGCGCCACAAGGTCATCGGTGTTTCTGTCTGCATCAGCCAGCTGGCTGACCACTTGGTGCCATTGCCCATCCACGTCGATGCGGTGTAGATGCGCGCACATGGGGCAGGGGCCGCGGCCGTCGACGTGCACGGGCCCAATGACTCCGCGCGAATCGACCAGCGAGACCGGCAGGAATGTGCCTTTGCACTTGCTGAGTGCAGCAGCGAGGTTCACGGGTTCATGCAGCATGTCAGCCGCGACAACCGGGAAGTGCTCACTGACGCTTGCGATGTAGGAATACATATTCTCTGATTCCAGCGGATTGCGCAGGATGAATCCAGCATTATGAAATACCGTGCGCAGAGTTTGCGCCAGTGCACTGGAACCCAACACCACCACGCTTTGACGCGGTTGCTCCGGCCAGAGGATGTTGTAACAGATGAGGTCTTCAATGAGCGTGCGCGCAGCCGCATCGTCCATACCCGCGCGGACCAGAAGCCGCTCAACGCTCTCTCGAGTCATCGGCTTACTTAGGAGGTTTAAGGCCTCAACAATCTGCATTTCTACCTCGACGACTCCCACTCGCGTGGCATCCATCCCGAACTGGATCACCCCAGGCTCGCGTTCCACCACGGCAACTCCCGGCGCGAGTGAATAAGTTGTCATCGTTGAGACAGCGTGCGATTTCCCTGCCATGCTTTCCCCCTAAAGCTGTGCGCGTGAGAATATTCCAACACAAGTACAATCACCTGTCATGTCGAATCAACAGCCCGCCCGCGAGTCCGCCCCAGAAATGCGCGTGATTCGCTCCGCCAAGCGCAAGCGCACAATCCAAGCACGCATGGTAGACGGGGTATTGGAAGTTCGCATTCCGGCCTGGATGTCTGCCAAGGAAGAACAGAAAGCGGTCACGGATATGCTCGCCCGTGTTGAACGCAAGCACACCTCGTCGCGGCGTTCCGATGCAGATCTGGAAGAACGCGCCGCGGAACTCAACAAGCTTTACCTAGGTGGCCAGGCCAAGGTGGGTTCCATCCGGTGGGTCAGCAATCAGAACTCGCGCTGGGGCAGCTGTACGACGTCCACTGGAGACATCCGGATCACGGATCGGCTCAAGGACGTGCCGGAGTATGTCCTCGATTCCGTCATCATCCATGAGCTCACGCACACATTTATCCCCGGGCACGGGCCGCGCTTTTGGGAGTGGGCAGATCGCGCGCCAAAGGCGGAACGGGCCAAGGGATACTTAGAGGCCTACCAGCGCTTTGGCTGATAGGCCTCTAAAAGAGCAGCGGTGCGGCGAGATTACTTCTCGGATTCGGGGCCGTTAGGACCGTCGGTCTCGTCGCTTCCGTCCTGCGTATCCTTGCCGTCTTGCTCGCGAAGCATTTCTTCCAGCTTGGCAAACTCTTCTTCGAAGCCGGAATCGGGGGCGTCGTCAAGCAGGCTATCGATGAACGAAGCAGGGTTGTCGATTTGCTCTGCGGTAGGCAGGAAGTCTGGGTGGTCCCAGGCCTTGTCGCGCTTTTCGGCGCCAACCGCGACGGTGGTGCGGCGCCACAGCTCCGCAGCGGCGTCGACCTTTGGGGCGGAGAGCTCAATGCCCACGACCTTGGAGATGGCCTGCTCCGCGGAACCGCCCGTAGCGCGGCGGTGTGCCCATGCCTCATTCATGGTAGAGGTGGACGGGATACGCTCGCCCAGCGCTTCATTGACCACGTGGTCAACCCAGCCCTCGACCAGAGCAAGCAGCGTTTCTAGGCGGGAGACCGCACCTGCGTTGCGGGAGGTGATGCGCGGGGTGAGGTCCATCCCCTGCAGCTTGCTCATCGCGTCCTGGATAGCTTGTGGGTCGCCGGACTCCAGGTTGAGCTCGCGGGTGGCTTCCTCGATGTGGGAAGTGTCAATGACCAGGCCGATGGCGTATTCCTCGACAGAGGAGACCAAGCGCTCCACCAGCCATGGAACGTGTTTAAACAGGCGCTGGCGGGCGGCCTCACGCGCGCCGATGTAGACCAGAATCTCCTGGCCTGGAACGTTGAGGTCGCGGGCGATCTTCTGGATGTTGTGCGGCAGCAGAGCCGTGGTACCGGCAGGGGAGACTGGCAGACCGAAGTCAGAGCCGGTCAGTGCCTGAGTGGCAAGGTCGCCAAGCGCGCGGCCTAGCTGCATGCCGAAGTTCATGCCTGACATCTGGTTCATCATGTTTGCCATCGGGCCCATCATCTCGCGGGCTTCTTCAGGCATGGACTCCAGCTGCGCGTTGTTCATGTGCTGCGCCACCGGGGTGACCAGGCGCTGCCACATTGGAATGGTTGCCTCCAGCCACTCGGTGGAGTTCCATGCCTTCACTGCACCAGAGGCGGTGGGGAGATCGGTGGCGTCGTCAAGCCATAGCTCCGCCAAGCGGACGGCCTCTGTGACAGCGTTGATGTCAGCGTCGCTTACTTCTTTGTCAGTTGAAATCTGCTGCAGTGCGATGCGCTTTGCCATCTCGTAGTTGACTGGGCCGGCACCTTCCGCGGAGTTCATTGAGGAACCCATGCCGGAGAGCATCTGACCAAATTGGTTCAGGAGATCTCCTAAACCACCGCCTGCGGCGCTTCCACCGAAGCCGAAGGCGCCAAACGGGTTCTGGTCGCGGCGTGAGTTTTCATCATCGCCGTCGTCGTTATTGGGGAAAGAAAAGCCGAATCCGTTGCTCATGGGCTCTAATCTACCGGCAGGCGGCGGCTGGATTCCATGAACAACGCAACGCTGACAGCGAACACGAATGAAAACCATAACGAAAAACGTTGTAGGCTGTTTCATCGTGAATTCACCTGAAAATCGTCGACTTCGCACCCTTGCCTGGGGCGCCATCCCCGTCGTAGTGCTCGGTGCTGCATTGAGCATCGACCACATCCCCGGCACGGATGTTGCTCTGACCGTTCCTTATGCCGCGGAAGGGCCCGGACCCACCGTGGACACTTTGAGCGAGGTCGACGGTACTAAGGTCGTGGATGTGACTGCTCCCAAGACTTATGAGACCTCGGGACAGCTCAACATGACTACTGTCTCGGTGCGTACCAACATGACGCTGGCGCAGGCCCTGGGTCGGTGGATCATGACCGATGACACCCTCGTGCCCATTGATACCGTCATCCCCCAAGGAAAAACGGATGAAGAAGTCAACGAGTCCAACAAGCAGGCTTTTACCCAGTCGGAGGCCGCGGCAACGGTCGCTGCGATGAACTACCTCAAGGTCCCGGTCAAGATCGTCGTGGCGCAGGTGCTCAAGGACGCGCCGGCCACCGGGGTGGTTAAAGCCGAAGACATCATTACCTCCGTCGATGGCAAGGACGTCAGCGAGCCGGGCCAGGTCCAAGAGCTCGTGCGTGCCAAGAAACCTGGCGACAGGATGGAGCTCGGCATCGAGCGCAAGGGCAAAAAGCTCACCGAGGAAATCACCCTTGGTTCCCATCCGGATGATGACAGCGTCGCTTTGCTCGGCATATCCATGACATCGCAACCGAAGGAGGACATCAAGGTCCAGTACAACCTCCAGGACATAGGTGGTCCTTCCGCTGGCATGATGTTCACGCTCGCCGTAATCGACAAGCTTTCCGAAGGCGAGCTCAACGGCGGAAAGTTCGTGGCTGGTACCGGAACGATCAACGAGGACGGCACGGTGGGCCCCATTGGCGGCATCGTTCACAAAGTAGAAGCTTCCAAACAAGCCGGTGCGGAGCTCTTCC
Source organism: Corynebacterium sp. HMSC06C06 (assembly GCF_001807295.1). Taxonomy (NCBI): domain Bacteria; kingdom Bacillati; phylum Actinomycetota; class Actinomycetes; order Mycobacteriales; family Corynebacteriaceae; genus Corynebacterium; species Corynebacterium sp. HMSC06C06. The sequence continues at coordinate 4,916 of NZ_KV788483.1, read as the reverse complement.
TAGCCCCGGCGGATAACTGCGCGGAGGCCACGAGCCGCGACACTGGCGACATGGTGGTGGCCAAGGTCGAATCCATCGACGACGCCATCGTGGCCATGGACAACTTTGCCCACGGCAAAAAGGTCGAAACCTGCGGCTAGATTAAGCCAGGCCGCAGACTAGATAAGGCCAAGCTCCTTGAGGCGGTCCTCAGGATCATCTTGATCGGTGGAGATCATCTGCTGCATCACTAGGCCCTCTTTGTTGTCCACCACGGTCAAGATAGCGGTGTTGCCCAGCATGGACCAGCCGACGACGCGGTCGCCCTCATCCTTGATGACGCGGGAAGAGCGCAGCTCAGTGAGTACCTGTGTGGTTTGCGCGGCCTTCGACTTGTTCTTGAAGAACTGGAACTGGCCCACCTTGGAACCCGAGCAGTTATAGGAGTCCTCCACACCGTTGGGGTCGCAGCGGTCAAACTGCTGGAAGATCTCCACTGGGATGAGCTCACCGAAAGTCTTGTAGGCCTCTTCCACTGGCTTTGCCAGCTTCTTGTCCGTCTTTGCGCTTCCGCTCTCGTTGGCGGATTCGCTCGCGGTTGCGCTGGCGGAAGAATCAGCAGATTCTGATTCTGCGGCTTTGCTGGTGGCGGATTCGGTGCTGGACTCCGCGCTTTCTTCGGTGGTGGGAGCTGCGCTTGACGACGTCTCCTTCGCCGGGGTTTCCTTCGCCTGAGCGGTGGTCTCGGGGGCCTGCGGAGCAGGCGCCTCCTCTTTGTCGCCGCAGGCCGTTAACACGCACGTCACAGCCACACAGGCTGCCGCGACTCGGGCTGAGCGGGTTAGCGAGGCAAATCGCACGAGGAGACTCCTTTAGTTTTTCGAAATACTTAAAAGTACAGTTTAGTCCAGTTCATCCGGATCTTGTTCCAGTCCGTAGCGCAAAGCAGCGATGACGCCTGGGGCAACCTCAGGGCCGCCCCGCAGCTGGATGTCATCTTCCGCAAATGGGCCAGCTGCCTCCAGCTCTTCCTCGGTGGGACGCAGCTGCAGCAGGGTAAGCTCCACGCCTTCCTCGCGAAGAACGCCGGAGAAGAGGCGAGCGGGACGAGGAGCGGCGTCGCCAAGCACAGATGCGGAGGTATCGCGGAACTTGATCTCCTGTGCCAAGACGACCCCCGCGACCTCGTGCGGCCACGCTAGGCGCGCCACGTAGTCGGCGAGTTGCTCGGAGCCTGGTTCGATGTTGTCTGGAATGTTGTCCTGGACAATGAGCGTTAGGGGAGAGGCATCCTCTTCGTTGAGTTCGGCTAGTTGGTCAGCAACCAGTGAGGTGGGAACCAAAGCAAACAAAGTTGGGGGTGCATCCCAGCCCTCGGCGTGCACGAATTCGACCGCCTCACGCATGGCTTTGTTTAATGCTGGCTGAGAAACCTCGGGGGAACTCATAGGACTCCTTATTCGTTAACTGTGTATTGCTTCCCTAAGCTGGAAGACTATACCGCTTATATTCGCACGACTTTGATTGGAGCTGGCGTTGGCCTCTGGACTTTCCCAACCCGCTGCCCCAATGAAGCGCCCGCCCCGGCTTCTCTCTTGGGCTGTCGCTATCATTGCTGTTCTTCTATTTGTAGGCCCCATGTTGGTGGGCTTCTATACCGATTGGAAGTGGTTCGGCGCAATTGATTACCGTGGTGTTTTCACCACGACCCTCGTAGCGCGCATTGTTCTGTTTATCCTCTTTGCGGTGGTTGCCGGGGGCGTGGTTTTCGCCGCCGGCTTCGTGGCGTGGCGGGGCCGTCCAGACAGCATTGACTTCAGCGACCTGAACTCGCCGGTGTACCAATACCGCCGCTCGATTGAAAAGACCATGGGCCTATTCCTCAAGGTCATCCCGATCTTGGTGGGTGCGGTCGCTGGCCTGCTGGGCCAGGCTTCCTGGCGCGAGTTCATGCTCTTCCTCAACGGCCAGGACTTTGGCGTCAAGGATCCACAGTTCCAGCGTGACTTGGGCTTCTACGCGTTCCAGCTGCCGGTATGGAACATCGTGGTCAGCGCGTTCTCCATGCTGCTCATGGTGTGCTTCCTGTTGGCGCTGTTTAGCCACTACATTCTCGGCGGCATCCGCATTGGCAATCGCGCAGCTGGTGTGCGCGGTTTTATCTCGCGCCCGGCTCGCTTGCAGCTTGCTGTCACCGCCGGACTGTGGATGATCCTGCAGGTTGTGGGCTACTGGCTCGACCGCTACCAGCTGCTGTATAACCAGCACTCGCTGTTTACCGGTGGCTCCTACACCGACATCAACGCGTACCTGCCGGCCAAGATCATCTTGATGGTTATCGGCGTGTTCGTGGCCGTGGCCATCTTTGCGGCAGTGGTTATTAAGGACCTGCGCATCCCCGCGCTTGCTGTGGTCCTCATGCTGCTGTCCTCGCTTATCATTGGCCAGGCTTGGCCGTTGATGATGGAGCGTTTCTCCGTCACCCCGAACCGCCAGGCCAAGGAAGCGGAGTACATTTCTCGCAACATCGAGTCCACCCGTTACGCCTATGGGCTCACCGACGAGAACGTGACTTACGAGGAGAACTGGGGCGCAGGCGATGTCTCCGACTCCAAGGTCGCGGCGGACACCTCGACGATTTCTAACCTGCGTCTTCTGGATCCGGACATCATTGCCCCGACCTTTACCCAGATGCAGCAGCTGAAGAACTTCTATGGCTTCCCAGAGACACTGGCCATGGACCGTTACACCATTGACGGCCAGGTCCGTGACTTTGTGGTCGCAGCCCGCGAACTCGACCCGAACGAGTTGCAGGACAACCAGCAGAACTGGTTGAACCGCCACACCGTGTACACGCACGGCAACGGCTTCGTGGCTGCGCAGGCGAACACCGTGGATGAGGTTGCCCGAGATGCAGGTTCCGCGCGTGGTGGTTTCCCCATCTTCACGGTCTCCGATCTACAGACCCAGCAGGGCAAGGAGAACGAGGGCGAGGGCGAGACCCAGGACGCAGAGAAGTCCTTGGGCATCAAGGTTGACCAGCCGCGTATCTACTTCGGCCCGGTCATCGCTAGCGCACAGGATGGCCGCGATTACGCCATCGTGGGCAAGACCGGCAACGACTCGGTTGAGTATGACACCGATTCCACGACCTACACCTATGACGGTAAGGGCGGCGTGCACATCGGTAATTTCTTCGACCGCACCGCATATGCGTTGAAGTACCAGGAGATGAATCTGCTGCTTTCTGACCGCGTTGGTTCCGAGTCGAAGATTCTCTATGACCGTGACCCGCGCGAGCGCGTGGAGAAGGTTGCTCCATGGCTGACTACTGACTCCGCTACCTACCCGGCTGTTATCGACGGCCGCATCAAGTGGATTGTCGACGGATACACCACCCTGGATTCCCTGCCTTATTCTCAGCGCACCTCGTTGACTGAGACCACCCAGGACACTCAGAACCCGAATGGCACCAACCAGCGTCTTATCAACGAGCAGGTGGGCTACATCCGCAACTCGGTCAAGGCCACTGTCGACGCCTACGACGGCACCGTTGACCTCTACGAGTTTGACAACGAGGACCCAGTCTTGAAGGCATGGGAGGGTGTGTTCCCGAACGTGGTGAAGCCGGAGGCTGAAATCTCCGACGAGCTGCGCAACCACTTCCGCTACCCGGAGGACATGTTCAAGGTGCAGCGTAACCTGCTGGCTAAGTACCACGTTTCTGACCCGGGCGTGTTCTTCAATAACGACGCATTCTGGTCCGTGCCGGAAGACCCGACCGCTGGCGAATCCCGCGGTCTGAACCAGCCGCCGTACTACGTCATGGCCTCTGACCCGAAGACCGGTAAGCCAAGCTTCCAGCTCATCACGTCTTACCGTGGCCTGAACCGTCAGTTCCTGTCCGCACACATGGCTGTGTCCTCGGATCCGGAGAACTACGGCAAGATCACCGTCAAGGTGCTGCCGACGGACACTCAAACCCAGGGTCCGAAGCAGGCACAGGACGCCATGATGTCTTCTGACCAGGTCGCTCGTGACCGCACGCTGTGGGAGGGTTCGAACGACCTGACCAACGGCAACCTGCTGGCACTGCCGGTGGGTGACGGTGAGATTCTCTACCTAGAGCCGATCTACTCGCAGCGCAAGGACCAAGAGTCTGCGTTCCCGAAGCTGCTGCGTGTACTTGTCTCCTACAAGGGCCGCGTGGGCTATGCGCCGACCATTGGTGAGGCTCTCGACCAAGTGGGCATTGATCCGAAGGCAGCCCAAGACATCACGGAGATCGACGGCGACGGCACTGTGAAGAACTCGCCGAGCGACTCGAAGGATGACAAGAAGTCTGGCGAGGATGGCAAGGCTTCCGCACCTGCATCTGCACCTGCTGCGTCCAACGAGGCTGAAGCAATCGACGAAATCAACACCGCACTCGATAACGTGGAGAAGGCCCGCAACGGCTCCTTCGAGGAGTACGGCAAGGCCCTCGACGAGCTCGACAAGGCCGTTGCATCCTACAAGCAGCTGCAGTCCAAGTAGCGCGCCATAGCGAAAACATACTAAAGGCCACCTGCCCAGCGGATTTGGGTGTGTGGCCTTTGGTATGTATAGTTACATGAGTCGCCAACGAGAGCGGTTAGCAAAAGCTTTAGCCGTTAACGTTAAGCGCAAGATGTTTAGAAGTACATCTCGTCGCGGGGTGGAGCAGCTCGGTAGCTCGCTGGGCTCATAACCCAGAGGTCGTAGGTTCGAATCCTGCCCCCGCTACCAACTTCTAATGCCCTAGCAGCGAAATAGTTGCTAGGGCAATTTTTGTTTTCCCATTTTGGGCAAACGTGGGTTAAGTAGGGCTTAAGTAGCAAAAAGACCGTCCGACGACACGCCGACCGAACACACTTTTGCTACTTTGTCGATTTGGGGTAGTTGGTACCGCGAGTCCG